>JALNVI010000051.1 GCA_023231425.1 Desulforhopalus sp.
GGTTATCGGTATTGTGGTGGATGATGCCATTGTTGTTGTGGAGAACGTGGAGCGGCTGATGAGCACTGAGCGGCTTACCCCGAGAGAAGCCGCGCATAAAAGTATGGATCAGATCTCCGGTGCGGTTGTTGGTATCACCCTCGTTCTTCTTTCGGTCTTCTTGCCGCTGGCATTCTTCCCTGGTGCCTCCGGGAATATTTACCGCCAGTTTTCGCTGGTGATGATGTCGGCCATTGCTTTTTCCGCTTTTCTGGCACTCTCTTTAACCCCCTCACTCTGTGCCACCATCCTTAAACCGGTGAAAGAGGGACATGAAGCCGGTGGCTTTTATGGCTGGTTCAACCGTTTCTTCAACTGGCTTACTGTGAAATATGAGCGTACTCTGCGGCGGGTGGTGCGGTTCAGCTATGGGCTGATGTTTATATTCCTTGGTATTACCGCTTTTTCCGTCTGGCTCTATACCTTCCTGCCAGGTTCTTTTCTGCCCCAGGAAGATCAGGGATACATCATCCTCAACGTGCAGCTGCCGTCGGGAGCAACCCGCGGCCGGACGCAGGAGGTTATGAAACAGATTGAAGGGATAGTCCTGCAGCAGGAGGAGGCGCAGACCATTGTTGCTGTCATGGGTTTCAGTTTCTCCGGTCAGGGTGAAAATATGGGACTGGCTTTTGTTCCCTTGACAGACTGGAGTAAACGGACCCGCCCGGAGCAGAGTGCTTCGGCTTTTGCCGCCAGGATGATGGTAAAATTCGGAGGTATTCGTGATGCCTTTGTCTTTGCCCTTTCACCTCCGCCTATTTCTGAACTGGGGAACTCCTCCGGCTTTGAAATGCGTCTTGAGGATCGCGCCTCTGCGGGACATGAGACGTTACTGGCTGCCCGGAACCTGCTCCTTGGAGCAACCCAGGGCAACCCTGTGGTCACCTCTGTTCGTCCCGAAGGGCTGGAAGACGGGCCAATACTTCATCTCAATATTGATCGTGATGCAGCCTATGCTCAGGGCGTTCCGATGAGTAATATCATCTCAACCCTCTCGCAGATGCTTGGTTCTGCCTATCTCGGAGACTTTCCGAACAAGGATCGGATGCAGAGGGTTAAGCTGATGGCGCAGGCTGCCTCTCGGATGCAGCCAGAAGATATACTTAAATTAACTGCTCATACCAATACGGGGGGGGATGTTCCGCTCTCAGAACTGATCTCCATGGAGTGGAAGAACGGCCAGATGCAGGCCCGTCGTTACCAGGGCTATCCGGCCATGGCTTTGAGTGGGCAGGCCACTCCGGGACACAGTACCGGTGAGGCGATGGCAGAGATGCAAAAGCTGAAAGACAGCCTGTCACAGATGGTTGCGGCCCCGCAATTGAAGCCGCAACTCGCTGCCATGGGGATCACTGATATTCCGGCTTTTCAAGAGGCCCTGAAAGGAATTGCCATTGACTGGACAGGGTTGTCTCTGGAGGAGATTCGCGCGGGGAACATGTCTTTGTATCTCTACGGGTTTGCACTGCTTTCCGTTTTTCTCTGTCTTGCGGCATTGTATGAGAGCTGGTCTATCCCAATTGCGGTATTGCTGGTGGTCCCCTTTGGTTTCCTCGGGGTTGTTGCTGCAGTTCTGATGCGGGGCATGGCCAACGATATTTACTTTCAGGTGGGGCTGATCACCGTTATCGGTCTGTCGGCGAAAAACGCGATCTTGATTGTTGAGTTTGCCAAAGATCTGCAGGCGGAGGGCAAGCGCCTTGTCGCTTCGGTTCTGATGGCGGCTCATTTGCGTTATCGGCCGATTATCATGACCTCCTTTGCCTTCATTGCCGGGGTTGTGCCGCTGGTTCGAGCTACTGGTGCCAGTTCGGCCAGTCAGCGGGCAATCGGAACGGCGGTTATGGGAGGGATGATCTCCGCGACTATTTTCTCTGTGCTTTTCGTGCCGATCTTCTATATTGTTATAAGAAAGATTTTTGGTTATCGCGAACCTCCACACGGCTTCCAGAAATTGCTTGCCGCGGAGAGTTCACCAGCACCGGAAGGGGAAGATGGCATTGTTCCACCCCTCGTAGTCAAGGAGAGAATGGATACTGTCATCAGAAATCAGCAGGGAGATAATGCATGACTGGGAAAAAAAGAACGGGCAGAAATATTCTTCTTGCCGCCGCAGTGACCCTTGGCATAAGTGGCTGTTCACTGGCACCCTCTTTTCTGAGGCCGGATGTTCCGCTGGAAGATGTCTGGGTTGGGACGGCGCTTGAGGCACAGCAGGAGGCCGGGAGTCATGTCGCACGCGATCTCGGCTGGCGGGATTACTTCAGGGATCCGCAGCTGCAGCAGCTTATCGCGCTGGCGCTGGAGAACAACCATGATCTGAAGACCGCTGCCCTGAACGCCGAACTGGCCCGGGCGCAGTATCGTATTACCCGCAGTGACCGTCTGCCGGCAGTGGATGGAACGGCTTCGGCAACGCGGGCACGTACGGCAGAGGATCTTTCCTATTACGGCACCGCATCCACGGATAATGCTTTTACTGCAGGCCTTGACATTACTGCCTACGAACTGGACTTTTTCAGTCGGGTGAAGAATGCGAGTGAGGCGAAACTCAACGCCTACCTGGGAACTCTTGAGGCCCGTGACGCAGCGCAGCTGTCGATTATTTCCGCCGTGTCTAAAGCCTATTACGAGATGCGGATTGCTCACAAACTGATGGTGCTGGCGGAAGACGTTCGCAAGACACGGGAGGATGCCTGGAATCTTACGAAACTGCAGGTGGACGCAGGAACGGCCAGCGAGACTACTCTGCAGGGGATGCGTTCTGCCATTGAGCTGGCCCGCGCTGATTACCAGGCACAGAAACGGGCATCAATACAGGCCCGTAATACCCTGAGCACTCTTATTGGACAACCGGTGACCCGGCTCAAACTGGAGAAGGCGCTTTCCCTCAGGGATCAGTTTCCAGAACAGCCCCTGGTCGCCGGCCTTCCCTCCGAGGTGCTGCTCGCCCGTCCTGATATCCGTGAGGCGGAGTATGCCCTGAAGGCGGCCAATGCCAATATTGGTGCTGCGAGGGCAGCCTGTTTCCCTTCCATCAGCCTTGTGGGATCGGTCGGGTACGCGAGTACTGATCTCGACAATCTTTTTGACAGTAACAACGGTACCTGGACTTTCGGGCCGCGACTGAATCTGCCAATCTTTAATTATGGGAAGCTGAGAGCCAACGTCGAGGTGATGACGGTGAGCGAGAAGATTGCGGTGGAATCTTATGCCAAAGCGATTCAGAATGCCTTTGCCGATATTGATAATGCCCTTGCTGGCCGGGAAACCCTGGAGAAACAGGTCAAGGCAACAATCAAAAGTGATGAGGCCGTGGGCAAACGTCTGTATCTTGTTGACATGCAGATGCGAGAAGGAATTGTTGACGGGCTCACTCTGCTTGACGCAGAGAGGGAGAGTTTTACCAGTCGGCAGAATGTCCTTCGCACAGGGCAGTTGATTCTCAACAACAATGTGGAACTTTATGTCGCCCTTGGCGGTGGTCTGAAGGAGTTTACCATTGATAAGCAGCCCGCTCCTCAGTCAGAAAAACCGATGAAAGAGCCTGCGTTGTAAGGGAGCCTTGAAGAACCTTGTATTTCGTTTGTTGTCTCAACCCCGCCTTCCTTGTGAAGGCGGGGTTTTCTTTTGTGTGCTCAGCCTCTCTTGAGTCTTTCCGCCTCTATTCCACGAAAAGAAGATTCCCAGGAGACAGCTGAGGGATGAAACAATGTAAACGATGTGCAGACTCTTGAGAAAGAGGCCGTACTGGGCGGGGTGTATCTCCTGTCTGCCGATCACGAGGGTGAGGACTACGGTCATTGTCGTCATGCTCAGCATCTGGCCGAAGATGCGCATGATGGCAACTGTCTGTGAGGCGAGTCCGTAATCGCTTTTATTTACTGAACCCATAATAGCGCTCATATTTGGGGAACCGAACAGGGAGAAGCCGATGCCGAGGAAAAGAAGGTTTGCCAATATCCAGTAAAGATCTGTCTGTGCCGTAAGACGGGTGAAGAAAAGTACGCCGAGGAAGGTGATAACCATGCCAAGGGTGGCGGGTCGGCGCGGACCGATGCGGTCCGAAAGGCGGCCTGCGAGCGGAGAAGTGAGGGCCATCGTGAGTGGTTGAACCATGAGCAGCATTCCTGCTTTTTCTGCGCTCATGCCGTGGAGATACTGCAGATAAAGGCTCATCATCAGGGTGATGGCAAAGGTTGCGGAATAGTTGAGCAGCGCGGCAGCGCTGGAAAAAGTAAATGTGCGGTTGGTGGTAAAGAGGCGCAGCTCAAAAATGGGTGAGGGGTGATGGAGCTGGTAACGGATGAAAAAAAGAAAGAGCAGTGCGCCGAGGAGGCAGAGTCCCATTCCCGCGGGGGTAAGGATACGGCTGGCACCAATGATGAGTGAGAGAATAAAGGTGATGTAGAGAAAGGATCCGACGGGATCGAAACGGACTCCTTTCGGGCCGTATGACTCCCCTTTGAGACGGATTACAAGGAGCAGCAGGGCTGGCAGGAGCATGGCGAGAAAGATTGCCCGCCAGCCGAAATGGTCATTGATGGCACCGCCAGCGAGGGGCCCGGTGGCGAGGCCCACATAGACCGCAGCAACATAAATGCCGAGCGCTTTGCCGCGGTGGGCCGGGGGATACACCGAGGTGAGAATAATCACGCCGGTAACACTGGTCAGGGCGTTTCCTCCCCCTTGAAGAATCTGAGAAAGGAGGAGAATTGGAAAGGAGGGGGCGACGAGGCCGACGAGGCAGCCGGCGGTGTAACAAAGTACACCGAGGAAGAAGAAGCGCCTTCGACCGTAGATGTCGGCCAGTCTGCCGCCAGGAACGATGGTGACCGCCATGGCCAGCAGATAGGAAGTGGCGAGCCAGCCGATGTGGGAGGCATTAATGTGCAGCTCCTTCTGCATGGCTGGCAGTGCCATGTTGAGGGCAGTGATAGCGAAAGGAGCGAAGAAAGCGGTGATGGTGGTAACAAGAAGGGTGGTTTTTTCGAGTCGTTTGTCGCGCGCGGGGCTGTCCATGCAGATTCTCCTCTCAGTTGACAACTGCAACTTGATGCAAACCGTTGCCGTAACGGCGCAGTGGACAGGCTTGAACCGTTGTGCAGTTTTCTGAAAATGTTGTCGGGAACCCTGGAGTCTTTTTAAGTAATCCCACCCCGTAACGTACCCTGAAGAGGAATTTTATGAATGATAAATATTGTGGCTTTGAAACGGGTCCCATCCGACCGCCGAGTGAGGCGGAGAGTCTGCTGGTTCGGGTGACCCGCAACTGTCCGTGGAACCAGTGTACCTTCTGCTCCCTGTATAAGGGAGAGACTTTCAGCCGTCGGCCGATAGAGGATGTGCTGCGCGACGTGGATACGGTGAAGTATTATGTTGATGAACTGCAGCGCGCGAAAAATGAGGAGCGCTCACTCTCCTCCATTGGCCTGCGCAGCCCGGAGGAGGAGCAGGCGTGGTATGCTGCGGCAAATTTTTATAATGGCGGCATGCGTTCCATCTTCCTTCAGGACGCCAACAGCCTGATAATCAAGCCGGAGGAGATGATTCGCCTGCTGCGTCACCTGCGGGCACTCTTTCCCGATGTGGAACGGGTGACCACCTACGGTCGCTCGAATACCATTGCCCGGATTCCCGATGAGGATATGGTGGCCATGGCTGAGGCCGGGCTGAATCGCGTGCATATCGGCATGGAGTCCGCCTGTGATGCCGTGCTTGCGCGGGTGAAAAAGGGGGCTGACAAGGCGGCCCATATCGCTGCCGGTTTGAAGGTGAAAGGCGCCGGTATCCAGCTCTCGGAATATTATATTCCCGGCCTTGGCGGACGCGGTCTTTCGCGGGAGCATGCCCTTGATACGGCGGAGGCGATGAGTCGGATCAATCCTGATTATATTCGTCTGCGTACCCTTGGACTTCCTTCCGGGGCACCGCTTTCGGAGGAATATCGCAGGGGAGAGTTCGATAAAATGGGTGAGGTTGAGACTGCTGCCGAGTTATTGCTTTTTCTGGAGAATTTGGAGGGTGTTACCAGCCATATCCCCTATGATCATGTGCTCAATCTTTTCCAGGAGGTGGATGGGCAACTGCCAGAGGACCGTGAAAAAATTCTTGCACCAATACGTTTTTTTCTACAACTTCCTGCCCATGAACAGATGCTTTTTTCCCTGGCTCGTCGGACTCATCGTATGGCCCGGCTGGCAGATCTCGACAACTCTGCTCTGCGCGAACCTGTGGAGCGCTGGTGTCGTGAGGTTGGGGCGACTCCGGAAAACATGGACGGATTGATCGACGGAATCATGCAGCAGTTTATCTGATACTTTTTTGGGATAATTTGTCCTGGCTGCTGCACGAAGCCTCAGCATGGCTGATTCCGAAGGCAGCCAGGACACCAGGAGAATGTGTGCCTAATGGCTGCCGGGGAGCAGCGAACCGGAAACGTCCTGCGGACTTTACTCCTTCTCAAGATAAAGATAGAGGTTTCCCCGCTGCCGACCATTCTTTCCACCCACATGTCCCTTGCCGCGAAGCCGGAGTTTATTCCCCGCAGAGCTGCCAGGGGGGATGTGCACCCGCAGAGTCTCCGCCTTTCTTGCACCTTCTTCACCTGCAACCTGTACCTGGATGGTTTTCCCTTCGCGCAGTTCCTCTGCTGAAAGGGGGGTGTAATAGACGACATCAAGTTCACTGGGGCCCGGCTGGTTTGCTCTGCCATGCGAATCGCCGGTCACCCCCTTGAGCTGAGAGAATTTCTTCCCAATGCTACGGTGAAGGCGTTTCCCGAAGGATTTGAGTTTTTCAGTATTTGATTTCAGGCTGCTGCGGGCAGCACTTTTGATCGCCGGGACGGCAAGGGCTGCCACGAGGGCGGCGCCGTTGCGCAGCAACCCGCCTTTATTGGAAAAAAAGCTCTTTTTGACAAAAGTCTGGCTGGAGCGGTATCCGGCACGCTGAAAATCGTTCAGTATGCTGGAGAACATGTTTACAAACTGCGGATCACGAAAGAGATCGCGGAAGATATCTTCCTCGCTGTAACGGAATCCATCGGCACTGTCGCTCTGGCTCCCGGTCTCTCTCCCTTTTTCAGTATTTCTGAAGTTCCCGAGACCACCCTGCCGTAACGTGTCATACTGTGCTCGTTTTTTGGGGTCAGTGAGCACGCCGTAGGCCTCAGCGATCTCCTTGAACTTCTCTTCTGCCCGTGGATTATCGGGGTTTCGATCAGGGTGCCAGCGCATGGCCAGCCTGCGGTATTGATGACGAATTTCATCTTCAGTGCAACTGGTGGAGAGCTCAAGAATGGCATAGTAATCTTTCATGCGGAATCCGGGTAGGAGAGAGGCCGCGCCGGGCCTGGGTATTTAGCAATGGTTGAAGATAAGGCTTTTTAGGGCATTGACCAGAGAAGAAAAGGGGAGACCAGCCCTTTTTCAGCACATTTTTCTCAGGGACCTTGAATAATCTTGTATTTCGTTCATATACGAGGCACAGGAGGAAATTTACCACAGGTATATGTTTGATATCGGAGTATAGCGCTTACCTCGACGTCTCGTTCCTCGCTTTGTCGGAGGATAAAATTTTGACTGTAGCGAAGAAGATGGGCGAAAGACTGATTATTCAAGGGACCTCTCAGACCTTACTTCTCATCCATCTTATCAAGGCGATAACGCAGGGTGGCGCGGGACAGGCAGAGCAGGCGGGCGGCCCGGGAGACATTATGGCCAGACTCTTCCATGGCAAACTGGATGTAGCGTTTCTCGAGTTCTTCAAGTCCGACACGGTGACGGCGTACCAGTTGCTCCACCATTTGCTGTGCCCCCATAGTATCGACCGGCTTTGCCACCGGGCCGCCGCTGAGAATGACATGGGCGGTGGTGATACGGTCGCCTTTGCTGAGAATCATTGCCCGCTCCAGCACGTTGCGCAGTTCCCGGATGTTGCCGTTCCACGGGTGACTCTGGAAGAGTTCCAGCACTCTTTCGGAGAAAACGGGTGGCCGACGGCCGAAGGCCTCGCTAAATTCCTTGATAAAATAGTTGCAGAGCTGTTCTATGTCGTCACGGCGTTCGCGCAGCGGCGGAATGTGGATGGGGAAGACGCTGAGACGGTAGTAGAGGTCTTCACGAAAGCTTCCCCCGGTCACCATTGCTTCAAGGTCTTTGTTGGTAGCGGCGATGATGCGTACATCAATGGGGATGATGCGCGTGCCGCCGAGGCGTTCGATATTCTTTGACTCCAGTACCCGCAGAAACTTGGACTGTACGTCCAGCTCCATGTCGCCGATCTCATCAAGAAACAGGGTGCCGCCGGAGGCGAGCTCAAACTTGCCTTTCTTCTGCTGGGCAGCCCCGGTGAAGGCTCCTTTTTCATAGCCGAAGAGTTCCGCTTCAAGCAGGGTGGCGGGGATGGCTGCGCAGTTGACCGGGAGAAAGGGCAGGGCGGCCCGCGGGCTGTTGAGATGGGTTGCCCGGCTGAGGAGTTCCTTGCCGGTGCCGGATTCGCCGCGCAGCAGAACCGTGGTGTCGGTTTTACTTACCTCACCCGCAAGGCGGAGAATTTCGCAGATCTCCTCGGAGTTGCCGATGATGTTGTCAAAAGTGTATTTGCCGGCGATCTCCTTGCGCAGATACTGCACCTCGGAGGTGAGGCGCGAGACCTGAAGCGCCTTCTCGACACAGGAGCGCAGCTTGTCTTCGGTGAAAGGCTTGGTAACGTAGTCGTAGGCGCCTTCGTGGATAGCCTCAACGGCGTTGTCGATGGAACCAAAGGCGGTTACTACCACTACCGGGACATCCGGACGCTGTTCTTTGATGGTCTTCAGCACCTGCATGCCGCCGATCTTTGGCAGTTTGAGGTCGGTAATCACCATCTGCACCGTCTCTGAGGAAAAGATATCCAGTGCCTCCTGACCGTCACTGGCTTCGAAAATGGTGAGAGGAAGATCGGAGAGGAGCATTTTGATCACCTCCCGCATGCGGGGTTCGTCTTCCACAAGGAGTAAGTTAGACATGATTCCTCAAGTATTGATGATCTGTTCCGCCTCTTTGAGGATGCACGGAAAATAGAGGGTAAAGGTGGTTCCGCTGCCGGGCTCACTGTTGATTTTCATGTGGCCGCGATGCAACTTGACGAGCTGAGAGACGATAGAGAGTCCGAGGCCGATGCCGTCGTCGGAAAAGGAGACGAAGGGGTCGAGTATCTTTTTCATCATCTCCGGCTTCATGCCGTGGCCGACGTCACTAATATTGATGATCAGCCAGTCGCGGGCTACAGTGAAGGGATTTCGGGTGGAGATAAAGCGCTTGTCGCCGTGGCGACCGGTGTCGCCGAGGTCCATCTCCGGTTCCTTCTCCGAGCGGATGGTAATGTTCACTGTGCCGCCATTCGGCATGGCGGTGAAGGCGTTGAGGAGAATATTCATCAGAATCTGCCGTATCTGGCCGGGATCGGCTTCCATCAGGGGGAGATTGCGCTGAAAGTTGCGGTGGATGGTATACCCCTCCTCCCGATAACGCTCCTCAATGGCGGTCAGCGTCTCCTCAAAGACCTCGCCGAGATTGATCTCGGTGAGGATCGGGGTGGCGGGGCGGGCGAAATCAAGGAAGGCCTTGAGGGTGTTGTCGAGTCGTACGACCTCATCCATGATGAAACTGGCGGCTTTTTCCCGCATCGCCCATGGGCGCTTTGTGTCGAGCACGACCTGAGTGGAACCGAGGATAATACCGAGGGGATTCTTGATCTCGTGGGCAATTCCGGCGGTCATCTTGCCGACGGCGGCGAGTTTCTCTTTCTCCTGCAGCTCGGCATGGGTGTTTTTTACCTCAATGAGGCTCTTCTCGAGAGAGTTCGCCATCTTGTTGAAGGAGAGGGCAAGGTCGCGGGCGATATCCGGTTGATGGATATCAACTCTGTAGGAGAGGTCGCCGATGCCGATACGGTCAATTCCTTTACGCAGGGTGAGCAGTGGCTTCATGATACTGCGGGCGAGCAGCATGCTGAGCAGGGCAGTAAGAAGAAGGACGGCGAGGATGAAACTGATGGTGGTCTTCTGGATTACCAGGAGCTGCTCGAACCACTTCTCGGCAGGAAAGGCGGCGATGATGAGCCGGTCACCGGAGAGGGGCTGCCGGAAGGTGAACCATTTACGGTGGGCAAAGGTTATTACGTCCTGGTTACGTCCAGAGGTTTCAAGTTGGGTGAAAGCGATAAGCAGCAGGTCCTCTGCGGGTTGTTTTGGGGGACTCTGCGTGTTAATGACGGTTGTAGTTTTTCTTTCCCTGCTGAGGACAGCAGCGACAATTTTTTCTCCCCGGGGGAAAAAATGATCCGGTCCTGTGGCGGGTGGAGTTTCAAGAGTTGCAGTGAGTCTTGTGCCGACATCCGCAGCGTGCATTCCCAGCTGTGCCATGACCACCTGGTGCGCCTGGTGGTAGCCCACCCAGCCGGCAGCGGTGACGAAAATCGTCGAAATGAGGGTTATGGCGATGAAGATGCGAAACTGAAATGAGAAGAGATGACTGACGAGTTTGTTCATGGCAGAGATCATACACTATCCCGAATTGCTTGAACAGAAAACATGCTGCAAATAACGTGGTAAAATGGTTAATATATGTACTATTTTCCGTTGAAGTATTGACAAAGTTTGGTCGTTATTCTAATCAGAAGGGTGATAGAAATGAAGGGCCGTTCATTTGTTCCGGACGGCGGCGAGCAGTTTAATTCAATAGCGAGGTAGCAAGAATGGCCACGAAAGAAGAACTTGAAGAACTGTATGACGACTGTCAGGAGACTCCGGATTACGTAAAGGTTGCCCTTGGAGCTTTTGAGATCGGTGAGAAAGAGTGGGCGGAAGAAGTGTATGAAGAGGGCGCTGACTGGGCAGGTTCCGCGCAGGATTTTCTTGCAATGTCAATTGGCGCGAAGAAGATTCTCGGCGACGATGCCAGAGGCGCAGAATATTTCGCAAAGGCCAAAGAGGCCTGCACCTCCGCTGATGACATGGTTGCCATGGCTGAGGCCTGCGCTGCGGATGGTGACAAAGATACAGCCCGGGAGCTTTTTGCAGGTGCGGCAGACAAGGTGCAGAAGGCCGCGCAGTTCCTCGCTCTCGCTCAGAAAATTAACGATTCCCTTGGTGACAAGGAGCTTGCCGCACAGATTTCTGCCAGAGGTAAAGAGCAATGCAAGACTCCGGCCGACTTCGCCGAACTGGCGAAGGGGCTTGCTAAAGATTTTGGAGATGAGGCAGGTGCTCAGGATGTGCTTTCCTCTGCAGTAAATGTGTGTAAGACAGGAGATGATTTCGCCGCCATCGCGGCCGCTGCTGCGGATCTCTTTCCGAAAAGTGATCTCGGCATTCAACTTTTCAAAGAGGCTGAAGAGAAGATTCCCTCCGGTCTTGATATGGGCGGACTGGCTAAAGCTGCTGCCACCACTCTTGGAGATAAAGAGTACGCAAAAGTTCTCTTTAACAAGGCTCAAGAGATGCTCACTTCCGGTGATGATCTCACCAAACTTGCCGGTTTTGTGCAGGAGAGCCTCGGCGACAAAGCGATGATGGCCGCTATTTATCAAAAAGCCGTCAGCTATGAAAAAAACGCTGGCAAGATTGTCATTGTTGCCACCAGAATGGCCGATGAACTCGGTGATCTCGATGGGGCTGTAGCGGTGCTTAAGCAGGCTGAGAGTGCGGTGAAGAACAACGCCGAATTTGAAAAGGTTGCGGATGCAATCCTCAAATACGCCTCTGACCAGCAATGGAAGGGAGATATTGCCCTGCAGAAAGAGAAACGGGCTGCCAATGGTCCTCTTTATGAAGAGCTCATCAAGAAAGAGGGTGAGGCGGAAAGTGCCGCTGCCCTGCGTAAACTGGCAAAAGAGGTGATGACTGCTACCGGTGACAAACCCTATGCCCGCAAGATGCTGGCCAATTCAGCGAAAACCACTCATTTTTTTGGCGAAGGGATGGAACTGGCTGAAGCGATTGTCGATGACCTTGGTGATCGTGAGTGGGGTGAAAAGGTCTATGAGGATCTGCTGCAGAAGGCTGATGATTTTGTCAGCAAAAAAAATATCGCCGCCGCGCTCAAAGAGAAAATTGGAGATGAGGTTAAGACCAGAGACATTTTCACCAGCCTTGAAAAAGAGGTTGCTGATGCCGCAGGGTATCTCAAAGTCGGAGCTGCAGTGTGCAGCGTGCTCGGTGATAAAGATTGGGTTCGCTCCCTCTACAAAGAGGCGCAGGCCTGCTGTAAGGATGACCTCACAAAACTGATCGTGGCAGGGAATGTTCTGCGGGATCTTCACGATACCTCATGGGCCGCAGAGATCTACGGCGAGGTTGCTGCCAACTGCAGCGATCAGTTCAGTGCGGAAAATCTCTTCACCGTGGTCTTGCGACAACTGGGAGACTCTCAGGTTCTCAAACAGCTGTACCAGACGGTGGAAACACAGCTGGGGAGTGCTTCTGACCTGTTTTATCTCGGGGAGAGCGTGATTGAACGTTTTCACGATACAGGCTGGGCCTCTAAGATTTTTTCCCGTGCAGAGGAGGGAAAAGGGTATGATGCGGTGCGCTTTAAATTGGCCGCAGCCCGTCGGGAACAGGTTGCCTGAACCCTTATTTACAACATGATGTAACACCAGAGGGGAGCGGCTGCGGTCGTTCCCCTTTTGTGATTTATGGCGGGAGAGTGATCATGCGAAAAGGACTCTACATACTCCTTTTTCTGCTTGTGCTGACCGGCGTCGGATTGTTTGTGCTCAACCGTTATGTGGCCAGTTTCAGCAGGTACAGTACCGGCGTGCTTGAGGAGCTGCAGCCGGAGCATGCCGCGCTGTTGCTTGGGACGACCAAATGGCGGGTGGGAGGAGGGGAGAATCTTTACTATCGCTACCGTATCGACGCGGCGGAGCAACTCTACCGTGCGGGAAAGGTGGAGAAGATTATTGTCTCCGGTGCCAATCGCACCATTCATTATAATGAACCGAGAGATATGAAGGCGGACCTCGTCGCCCGGGGGGTTCCGGCGGAGGATATCATTTCTGATTACGCGGGGCTGCGTACCCTCGATTCGGTGGTGCGTTTCCAACAGATTTTTGGTCAGACCCGGGGGATCGTTATCTCTCAACCTTTTCACAACGCCCGTGCTATCTATATCGGTCGCATGAAGGGGGTTGATCTGCAGGGGTACAATGCTCAGAGCGTGCCAGCGAACTACAGTATCAAAACCAGTCTGCGGGAAATATTCGCCAAGGTGGTCAGTGTGTTAGATGTTGAACTGCTTGCCACCGCGCCGCACTATCTTGGTCCGTCTATTGATATAGATGCTGTCCCGAAGCCCGTTGTGCCAAACGGCGGTGAAATGGGAGAAAAGGAAGCCTCCCCGGGGGACAAGATTGAGATCCCTGCAGTGAATGGTGAAACAAAAAAGGAATAAAAAGATTGATGGGAGCATCGAATAATCGCCATCTCCCTGATGGGGAAAGAACTTTTTTATGGAAAGTGTAAAAAATAACGTAAAAATATTATGCTGGTATTTGACATAAGGGGTGTCCGTTCACACTTTATCAGTGTTAGTGCATGTTGACAGTTCGATGTCAGAGAGCGACGTGAGATGATATATCGGTTGATTATTTTCCACGTAACTTAAACGAAAAAAGAGAGGGTGGTAAAATGGCTCAAATTAAGAAGGTTATGGCAAGTTTGGATATGTCTGGTTATGCAGATCTGGTTCTGGATTATATCGCTGAACTGCTGAAAGAGAGAAAGGATGGTGAAGTGGTTATCTATTCTGTTATCAATCAACGGGATATTGACCATATTGAAGACGTGCGCAATTATTTCGTCGGGCTTGGTAATCAGGGTGTGACTACTCAAAAATATATTGATAAAGAGACTGCCGTACGTACTGAGCATATGAATATGCTTGGAGAAAAATATCTTGGCAGCAAGGGCATAAAGTATAGTGTGAAAATTGCTACAGGCCATCCTGCAGAGATGATCATCAAAACAGCCAGAGAGGAGTCGTGCGACATTATCGTCATGGCCAATAAGGGGAGAAGCAATATTGCCAAAGCTCTCTTCGGTTCCATTGCCCTGCGGGTGTTTCGTCACTCTCCTGTGCCGGTGCTCAGTGTTCGGAAGTTCGATTGATTTTTGTTCTGGAAATGTTTATTTAAGCCGTGCTCCTCACTTGAGGAGCACGGCTTTTTTTTGCTTTTCTCAGAGCCGTTGCGGCCTCCTCTAATATTCGCCTTTGCAGGGGCAGCCGTGCTTCTGACGGTGGAGGAGCATCAGGCCAGTGGCGCGTGATGTAAAGAGAATAAAAACAGGATTCGTGGCAGGTGGATCCTGTGCCTGAAGTGAGTCGACGAAAATCAGGCGAGTCCTTTTTTCAGCAGGGGGAACCCCATCTCCTCGCGCTGTTTGACATAGCCCTCGGCTACCCGGCGGGCTATGTTGCGGATACGGCCGATATAGCGGGTGCGCTCGTTCACCGAGATCGCCTTGCGTGCATCAAGCAGGTTGAAGGTGTGGGAGCACTTCAGGCAGTAATCGTAGGCGGGGAGGATGAGGCCGAGTTCGGCCAGTTTCAGCCCTTCTGCTTCAAAGGTATTGAAGAAGTCGAGGAGTTTCTCGACGTTGGCATGTTCAAAGTTGAAGGTGGAAAATTCCACCTCTGCCTGGTGGAAGATCTCACCGTAGGTGATGTTGTCGTTCCACTTGATATCATACACGCTCTCCACTCCCTGCAGATACATGGCGATGCGTTCAAGTCCGTAGGTAATCTCTACCGTGGTGGGGTAGAGTTCGAGGGAACCGGCGTGTTGAAAATAGGTGAACTGAGTGATCTCCATGCCGTCGAGCCAGACCTCCCAGCCCAGTCCAGAGGCTCCGAGGGTTGGAGATTCCCAGTCGTCCTCAACGAAGCGGATATCATGGTCGAGAAGGTCAAGGCCAAAGCGTTTAAGG
This sequence comes from Desulforhopalus sp., assembly GCA_023231425.1. Lineage (GTDB taxonomy): Bacteria > Desulfobacterota > Desulfobulbia > Desulfobulbales > Desulfocapsaceae > Desulforhopalus. Next base: position 15,014 of record JALNVI010000051.1, read on the forward strand.
CTGCCAAGGTAGAGCTCCTGCACGTTGGCCGGGGAGGGCTTCATCACTACCTGATATTGATAGTAATGCTGCAGGCGGTTGGGGTTATTGCCGTAGCGACCGTCGGTGGGGCGGCGGGAGGGTTGGGGATAGGCGGCGCGCCACGGCTCAGGACCGAGGGCGCGGAGCAGGGTGGCGGGGTGGAAGGTACCCGCGCCGACCTCCATGTCGTAAGGCTGCTGTATGGCGCAACCCTGTTCTGCCCAGTACCTGCCGAGTTCAAAGATGATATCCTGGAAGTTCATGGGGATCCTTTTATGTTATTTTCGTGGGGAATTTACTGTTTTTCAAAAGGCCCTCAATATAGCGGGAAACTTGACTTTTGTCTATGGGGAGCTACCTGTATGAGGGTTAAAACAAGGAGGAAAGAATGAATGACCAACAGATGAAATCTCTGCTGAAAGAGATAAAGAGCATTGCCATTGTCGGTCTGTCACCGAAGGAAAACCGGCCCAGCAACGAGGTGGCCCGTTATCTGATGGCGGCCGGGTATCACGTCATTCCGGTCAACCCGGGACAGAGTGAGATTCTCGGGCTGCCCTGCTTCCCAGACCTTACTTCTATTGGTGAGCTGGTGGATCTCGTCGATATCTTTCGCAGGAGCGGGGATACGCCGCCGATTGTGGCAGAGGCCTTGAAGCTGTCGCCGAAACCGAAGGCGGTGTGGCTGCAGCTCGGCATTGAGAACAGTGAAGCGGCGTCCATGGCGGAAAAGGCCGGGGTGCCGATGGTGATGAACCTTTGCACCAAGATTGAACACCGGCGTCTGCTGGGAAAAATTTTCGGGGGGATTATCCCTGCGAAGTTGTAACAGGTAACCATGGAACCACAGAAATTGAGCATTCGCGGCGCGCGGATGCACAACTTGAAAAATATCAATGTCGATCTTCCTCGGAATGAGCTGGTTCTTTTCACCGGACTTTCAGGTTCGGGGAAGTCAACACTGGCTTTTGATATTCTCTATGCCGAGGGACAGCGGCGCTATGTGGAGTCTCTCTCTACTTATGCCCGGCAGTTTCTCGGGCAGATGGAGAAGCCTGATGTGGATGCCCTTGAAGGGCTGAGTCCGGCGGTTTCCATTGAACAGAAGACAACCAGTAAAAATCCCCGCTCCACCGTTGGCACGGTGACGGAGATCTACGATCACCTGCGACTTCTCTTTGCCCGCTGCGGTCACCCTCACTGCTATCTCTGCGGTGCGGAGATCCACGCTCAGACGATACAGGACATGGTGGAGAGCCTGCTGCAGCTGCCGGAGGGAACGAAGATCATCTTGCTGGCACCGATGGTGGATGGCCGCAAGGGACGACATGAACAGCTGTTGGCTCGCATTCGCAAGGAGGGGTTTGTGCGGGTGCGGATTGACGGTGAGATGGTACATGCAGACGATGTGGAGGCGTTGGAAAAGAACAAAAAACACACCATTGAGATCGTTGTTGATCGACTGGTGGTGAAGTCTTCGATCCGCCGTCGGCTGTGGGATTCGGTGGAGACCATTGTCGGTCTGACGGATGGTTTCATGAGTGTTTATTTTCCGGATGAGGATCGGGTTCGGCTCTTCTCTGAGCATGCAGCCTGTCCGGAATGCGGAATTTCTCTCCCCCCCATTACGACTCAGCTCTTCTCTTTCAATAATCCGCAGGGGGCCTGTGAGGAGTGCGGCGGACTGGGCGTGAAACAGTTTTTCGACTCGTCACTTGTCATTCCTGATGAGAGCAAAGCCCTCAGTGAAGGGGCCATTGCTCCGTGGCGCGGCTGGCGGGCGGGCTCCTATTACAGTCACATGCTGGAGTCGCTGGCGAAGTATTACAGATTTTCTCTGGATACCCCTTTCGGCAGGTTGCCGAAGGAAGTGCGTGACGTGGTCCTTTATGGCTCCGGCGACAGGGAAATAGAATTTATCCATCAGCACGCGGGACGGATGGTTTCGCAGGTGAAATCGTTTGAAGGGGTTATCCCCCAGCTTGACCGTCGTTTTCATGAGACCAGTTCGGCTCCGGTGCGTGAGGAGTTGATGAAGTTCATGAACGAGCAGATTTGTCCCAACTGTCACGGTGCACGACTCAAACCAGAGGCGCTGGCGGTGAAGATGGGGCCGTGGTCGATCTATGAAATTACACAAATGTCAATTACCAGCCTGCTGGAGCGGGTGCCGTTGCTGCCCATGTCGGACAGGGAACGGCAGATTGGCGAACCAATTCTCAAAGAGGTTGTGGATCGTATCTCTTTTCTTGAGGATGTGGGACTCGGCTATCTGAGTCTTGATCGGCGTTCCGGAACCCTCTCCGGCGGAGAAGCACAGCGCATCAGGCTGGCTTCACAAATCGGCTCGCGTCTGGCGGGGGTGCTTTATATCCTTGATGAGCCGAGTATCGGTCTGCATCAGCGGGACAATATGAAGCTGATCGGTACCCTGCAGGAGCTGCGCGACCTGGGCAATACCGTCATCGTCGTAGAGCATGATACCGATACGATCCTCGCGGCGGATTATGTCGTGGATATCGGTCCGGGGGCCGGGATACACGGCGGCAGCATAGTCTACAGCGGTGATGTGAAGGGGTTGGTCGGCTGCGAGGGATCGGCTACCGGTGATTTCCTTTCCGGCAGACGTAATATTGAGGTGCCGCGGAAGAGACGCCAGGTCTATAAAACGAAAAATTGCCTGCAGCTCGCACACTGTTCGGTGAATAACCTGAAAAATATCAGTGTCAGGTTTCCCCTCGGCGTTTTCACCTGTGTGACCGGTGTGTCGGGTTCCGGCAAGAGCTCGCTGGTGATTGAGACGCTTTTTCCTGCGATGAAATCGGCAGTTGCAAAACGAATTGGACGTGTTACCCTGCGTGGGGCGGAGTTAAGTGGGGCGACAGCTGTCGACAAAGTTATCGATATCGACCAGAGTCCCATCGGTCGCACACCGCGCTCCAACCCGGCGACCTATAGCGGAGTCTTTTCGCCGATTCGGGAACTCTTCGCGCAGCTGGGCGAGTCCCGTGTGCGCGGCTATAAGCCGGGTCGTTTCAGTTTTAACGTGAAAGGGGGTCGCTGTGAAGCCTGTGAAGGCGACGGGGTAAAGAAGATCGCCATGCACTTCCTGCCCGATATCTATGTCGAATGTGAGAAATGCAAAGGGACACGGTATAACCCCGAAACCCTGGAGATTCGCTATAAGGGAAAGAATATTTACGAAGTATTGAAAATGACGGTAGAAGAGGCACTGGCGTTTTTTGAGAACGTCCCGCCGATCAAAAACCGTCTGCAGACCCTGTTTGATGTGGGACTTGGGTATATCAGTCTCGGGCAGTCGTCGGTGACCCTTTCCGGCGGCGAGGCTCAGCGGGTTAAGCTTGCCAAAGAGCTGAGTGGCCGTGCCAGCGGTCAAACTCTGTATATTCTTGATGAACCGACTACCGGGCTTCATCCTGCCGATATTGTCCATCTGCTGAAGGTGTTGAACCGTCTGGTGGATGCCGGGAATACTGTGGTTGTGATCGAGCATAACCTTGATGTTATCAAGACCGCAGACTGGCTCATTGATGTCGGCCCGGAAGGTGGTGATGACGGCGGGAGTGTTATTGGTGAGGGGACACCGGAAGAGATTGCGGCGATGAAGGAGTCCTATACCGGTCAGTTTTTGCAGCAGCTGCTCTGAGAAAACAGATTCATTCTGGTGACTGTCAGAGATCGTGTTGAACCATAAAATAAAAAACTATTGGAGAAAAAAACATGGCAGATGAAGCGCAACAACCTCGTCCCGAATTTCGCATGCAGAAGATGTATATCAAGGATCTCTCCTTTGAGAATCCTCACGCTCCCGAGGTCTTTTCCGCTCAGGGGCAGGAACCTTCTGTAGAGGTTAACCTTCAGCTGAATAACAAGAAGATTGATGATGAGAACTGGGAAGTTGCTCTGCAGATCAACGCTAAAGTTGTCAATAAGAGTGATAAAAAAGTGCTCTTCATCCTGGAGATTGAGCATGCGGCCGTCTTCATGATGAAGAACATCCCCGAGGAACATATTGCCCCTCTGCTCGGTGTTGACTGCCCAACTCTCCTCTTCCCTTTTACCCGGCAGATTGTCAGTCAGGCGTCCATTGACGGGGGGTACGTGCCCTTCATGATGGAACCAGTAAACTTTGTGGCATTGTACCAGAATGCACAGAAGAAAAAGCAGGGACAGGTCGAAAAGCAAGACTGATTTCTTTGGGTGTTGAGCAATACAGAAAAAGGCGAACACTTTGTGTTCGCCTTTTTCTGTATTGCTCAAGAGAGAAAAAAGGCAGGAGACAGGAGAAAGGGAAAAGCAAACAGCGGAAAAGCAGTTTTTACCGCGAAGGACACGAAGAACGCGAAGGGTAAAGATATAGCAACAACAGCAACGCCCTGTTTAGTTTTAAAATCTTTTCGCTGTTCTGTCTTTTGCTTTTCCCTGTCTCCTGTCTCCCGTCTTCTGTCTCCCTGCCTTTACATTCGCCAATAGAAAGTGAAAATGGCATTTAGCGGGGTCATAACTTAATAGGAATGGTATTACATGCCGTAGGAGACAAAGTTATACATCAGGCTGTCGACACCTTTCTTGATTGCTTTGTTGAACAGGTTGTCGTACTGCTTGTCAGCCATAACTGATTCAGGAGCGACCTGAACACGGACACGATTGGTCCATACGACGTTGCCTGTGGTGGCATCCTGTACCCATACACGGAATTGGACTACGGCCTGATCAACACCGGTGTTGTGGGTAACTTCACTGCCGACACCATAACCGATTCCCATCCAGGTGATGGTGTCGGCGGAGCCGTCAACCATGCCAAGAAAAGAGTCTCCATCATCGAAAGGCCAGGTTGCATTCTGGTGGGCGATTATCCCTCCGAAAAGGGCACCGGTCAGACCTTCATTGCGGGCATCATAGGTATCGGAAGAGGCAAACCCGTTGAGGATACGATTACTGCCCTGATAGATGAAGGGCAGAATCCCTTTTTTCCACGGCTCCCAGCGGGCCTCGTCACGGGTCTTAAATTCGAGAATACGACCACGAACGATGTAGTCGGCTTTGAAGTGACGACCGATCTGAGCCACTTTTTGCTGTGTTAATGCGTGAACTCCGGGAGAA
>JALNVI010000052.1 GCA_023231425.1 Desulforhopalus sp.
GTCCGCCTCAACCTGCCAGCGGTCTTCGAGAAAGCCCATGCGTGCCGGGTTAAAATAAGCGGTGTCGGCATGATTGGAGGAGGCAATATTGGCCCCCGCCTTCGCAGTGGAATCTACGGACTGCTCGGGAATCCGCCAGCCTGACGCCATGGCACCAGCAGGACAAACGAGAAGGGCTGCAGTGACACATAAAATGCACTTTTTCATTTGTTCACACGGTTGAATTATAGCTTTTCCATAATAGCGTAAAAAGAACTTTCCTCACAAAGTCCAGAGAATACAATAGTTTGTGACTCCAGGCAAGCATTTGGAAAGTTTTTTCCTCCGGGAAAGTATAATTTTTTTTACGCTTTAAAAAAGAAATGTGCACAGAATTCACCGCAGATTATTGTTCTCTTGAAATTTATGTAACTTCTCAAAAATTCATGGAAAAGTAAAAGGCGGTAAGACAATTTTTTTACCGCGAAGAACACGAAGAAAGGCGAAAAACATTTGAGAACAAAGATTTTTTGAATTAAAGCGGGAACGAAGGGAAAGGAAGACAGGAGAAGGGAGACGGGAGAAAGGGAAAAGCAAAAGGCGGAAAGACACCAAAAAAAATCTTTTGTCGTCTTATCCCACAACGGACATCATCGGGTTTTGTTGCCCTGCTTTTTCCTGCCTCCTACCTCCTTTCTCCATAACGTATTGAGAACATACAAATTTATTATTCAACCGCCTGAAAAAAAAGGAACCCCATGAACAGACACGGATATATCGGCCGCAAAGTGCACACACCTGAACTCAAAGAGAAACCGGCAATCATCATCGTCAGCTTCGGCACCAGCAGTCGCAGCGAGGCAGTGCTGGATCTTTTCACCACCGCGCTTGAACAGCGCTGGCCGGAACATCGCATCTTCCACGCCTTCACCTCTGCCGTCATCCGCCGCAAAAGCGGGAACCCCAGTCTGCACGAAGCCCTTGCCCACGCCGAGGCAGAGAACTTCCGCCGGGTGGTGATTCAGCCCCTGCAGATCTTTCCCGGCACTGAATATCAGCAGATAGTTGAAACCTGCGAATTTTTCCCCGGTCTGCGCTCCTTTCTCGGCGAGACACTGATGCACCGCTGGAATTACATTGAGGAGGTTCTGAAGGTTCTCGAACAGGAGTTTCTGCCGCCCTCAGTGGGACTCAACCTCCTTGCCCTGCACGGCACCCCGCTCGCGGCAGATCCGGCGAATATTGTCTACCTCGGTCTGGAGCGACTCATCCACCGCCGCTACAGTAATGTCTGTACCGCCTCTCTGGAAGGGACCCCTGACTTTACAGGACTGCGCAACGAGCTGGTGCGCGATAACGCGGCAGGCAAATTCAATGAGTTGCGCATCATCCCCCTGCTCTACTTTGCAGGGCAACACGCCGAGGATGATCTGATGGGAGAAGGGGAGACAAGCTGGAAGTCTCAGTTGACGGCTATCGGGTTCGACGATGTGACGTGTCTCACAACCACCCTTGCTGGCAGTGACTATTATAAAGGGCTGGGATATTATCCCGAGATTATTGAATTTTTCCTGCAGCGGCTGGCGAGGGCAATGGGACTGGCCGAGAGGTATTAGGGATTTACTGCTCTTTTTTGTCTCTGCCCCGAAAACGTAAAGGGCAGGGACAAAAACTTTCACCGCGAAGGACGTGAAGGTTCGCAAAGAGTAAAGACAAAAAGGAAGACAGGAAAAAGCAGGGCAACAAAACCCGCTGACGTCCGTTGTGGGATGCAATTGTTTCAAGGTCACCGTGTAAAAGACGAAATGACAAAAGATTTTTTTCCCAACGAAAAAATGCTCTAAACATGCGAAAAAAGCTTTAAAAAGGCTGCTTTGACTCCGCAACTACCTGATTTTATGGAGTCTATGGAGCTGAATAGTTACGAAACTTCCGTGTATTTAGCGTGTTTCGTTGGCCATCCAGTTTTTGGCTTTGTCGTTTTTGCCTTTCCCTTTCTCCCGTCTCCCTTTTCCATCCTTCTCGCTTTAATTACAAAAAATCTTTGTTCTTAAATGCTTTTTGCCTTCCTTCGCGTTCCTTCGCGTTCTTCGCGGTAAAAAAATTGCATTACCGCTTTTTGCCCTTCCCTGTCTCCTGCCTCCCCGTTTTCGTCCTTCCCGCTTTTCTGAGAAGTTAGCCAAAAACCTCCTCAAAGTGCCGGGCGACGTCGTTGTACAGTCCAGCCTCTTTGAGAGCACTGCGCAACAGCTCCGGCTCGGAGAGAAAATCGGTGAGAAAGAGCAACTCTGAAACCTTCAGGTAGACATGAAACGGTCCTTTGATGCGGCCCTCAAGCATGACATCAAGCACCTTCATCATATTTTCTCCCTGCCAGGGCCGGAAGCGCTTTGCCCGGGAGAGAGCCGTGTTCACGTAGCCCAGCAGCATCTCTTTTACCCCATGGCCACTGCGATGGCCGGGGAGAACCGTGTTGCCCTGCAGGGACGCCAGTTCAACAATGCTCCTGCAGCAGGCCCTGTAGTTGAGAAAGCGACTGTTCTTTCCCGGTTCCAGATCAAGCACCGGAGATTGAAAAATTCCTTCAAGCAACGTGTCTCCACTGACAATCCATCCATCCCCCTCATAAACCAGATCGCTCACCGAATGGCCGGGGCAGGCATGGACCTGCAAACCGAAATGTTCCGGCAGTTCATCCTCCACGATACGGTAGCCGGGGGGAAACTCGGAATAGATTGACTCCTCCAGATAAGCCTTGTCGAATTGCCGCAGCCAGCTCTGAGGGAAACCCACTTCACCCATCAGCGCGGCAATCCCCCGTCGTCTCTCCTCCCAGCGAACAATCTTCAGGTGATCGGCCTGCGGCATATAGACCGTCACCCCCTGCTCCGCCAGCCACAGAGCCTGTCCCCAGTGTTCAAGATGACCGTGGGTAAGGATGAGATTCTTCAGCCGGGAGAGGTCAACATTTTTCGCCAGAAAGCGACGGCATTCCGCCGTCGGCGGGCCACAGTCGAAAAGTGTCAGTTCTCCGTCCAGCTCGGTGCTGTAGCAGTGCACCGGTCCAACGATGTAAGGTGTGGGAATAGTATGGCATTGTGGTATCATGATAATTTCATAGAATAGACGTTTTTTCTTTTTCTCTACAAATGGTGGGTAACTTGAATAACCTTGTATTTCGTTCATATTCGAGGCCCAGAAGGAAATTTACCGCAGGCATATGACTGATATCCCGAGGATAAATTTTTGACTGCAACGAAGAAGATGGGCGAAAGACTGGTTATTCAAGGTACCCTGATATGAACGCCACTGACATCCGCGAAGCAAAAGAACTTCTCGAACTCCCGGAGCGTGCCACCCTGAGGCAGATCAAAAGCAACTACCGCGCCCTCCTCCGCCGCTGGCATCCCGACACCGGCGGCGACAAAGAGGCCTGCGAGGAGATGACCCGCAGAATCGTCGCCGCACAGAAGATTATTCTCGCCTGGTGCGAGGAGTATCCCTACTCTTTTTCTGAAGAAGAACTCTCCCGCCTGCGCAGTGATGAGGAGTGGTGGCAGCAGCGTTTTGGAAAAAATTCTCCCTGGCATGACTCCTGAGACTCACTCCTCCCGCATCAGCAGAAGCATCGACAGACAGACAATTCCCACCCCCGGTAACACCACAGACTGCGGCATGGCATGTCCGAGCATCAGGTCATAGAGCAGCACCAGCGCCGGATAGGTGTAAGAGTACGCCATCACCCGAGTCGGACCCAGTACCGGGACACAGACCTGCACGAGGTAGAAGGAGACGATGGTGGTAAAGATAGCGAGATAGAGGATGCCGAGCCACACCTGCACATCAATTGACACAAGGTCCGTGTGCAGAAGTTTATGTCCTGCCGCCAGAGCCATCCACACCATGCCACTGACGAGAATCCACCAGGTGATCACCTCCATGGTGTCATCGGCCTTGAAAAAGAGCTTGATCAGCGGAGTGTAAAGCGACATGGCGAGGCAGGCAAGTGCAAAGATTTTATCCCCGTATCCCCAGTGCATGATAAACAGTATCGACAACTGACCGTCACACAGCACCCACAGCGCCCCTGCCAGACCAAGCAGCAGGGCAGTGCCACGCCACAGGCTGATCGTCTCCCGCACCAGCAACAGAGAAAAGAGTGAAGAAAGAGCCGGGACAAGGGTATAGATAACGCTGGTGTTGAGAGCAGTGGTATAGCGAAGGGCATAGAACATGCCGATAAAAAAACCGGTGAGGCAGAGGCTGACAATACTGCAGCGCAGCAGGGTGCGCAGTGGCACGGTAAAGGTGGTACGCCAGCCAAAGCGGAGCAAAATCCACGGGCAGAAAAGTGTCACCGCCACGATAAAGCGGACAAGGGTCAGCACCGCCGGATCCAGCCCCCGGGTTATTTTTGCCCCCACCACAAAGGTGGAGGCAATGAGCAGAGAGGTGAAGATCGTGAGAAGGTGGGCGGTGAAAAGAGAGACTCCCGCCGATGTTTTACCCCGGTTCACTCAAACCGCACGTTCGTCTTTTCTGCAGACGTTGCATGTTCCTGCGTTTTTTTGATAGTGGCCATGGCGGTGGCGATCATCGAGCTGACATCAGCGACGTTGGCAGGGATGATCATGGTGTTGGCGGTCTGCGCCAGTTTACCGAACTGGTTGATATAATTCTGAGCGACCTCAAGGTTGGCAGCCTCAATACCGCCGGGGGAAGCCAGAACCTCGGCCACAAGGCGTACGCCCTCGGCAGTGGCTTTCGCCACCATGAGAATCTCCTGAGCCTTCCCTTCCGCCTCATTGATACGCTTCATCTTCTCCCCTTCAGAGAGGAAGATCGCCTCGCCACGGTCACCTTCAGCGCGGTTGAGGGTCGCCTGTTTCTCCCCTTCGGAACGCGCGATCTCCGCCCGCTTCTCCCGCTCGGCCTTCATCTGTTTCTCCATCGCCTCAAGCACCGTCCGCGGCGGCTGGATATCACGGATCTCATACCGCAGCACCTTCACACCCCAGTTGGAGGCGGCTTCATCAAGGGCCGCAACAACCTGGCCGTTGAGACTTTCCCGCGCCTCAAAGGTGTTATCGAGAGAAATCTTACCGATGGCGGAACGCAGAGAGGTCTGTGCCAGCTGGGCGGTGGCGAAATGGTAGTTGTCAATCCCGTAGGCCGAAAGTTTGGCGTTTATCACCTGCAGGTACAGTACACCGTCCACCTCAAGGGTAACGTTGTCGGCAGTTATACAGGTCTGCGCCGAAATGTCGAGGGGTTCCTCCTTCAGACTTCGTTTATACGCAACACGATCAAGAAAAGGGAGGAGAATATGGAAACCGGCACCAAGGGTCGTACGGTATTTTCCGAGTCGCTCTACGACAAACTCCGAGCGTTGCGGAACGATAACAGCGGTCTTCAGCAACAGAATAATGATGGCTGCGATGATAATCAGCAGTGCAATTGTTCCTGTGGTCATATCTTTATTCTCCTGTAGTTTCTATAGGGACATTGAATAACCAGTCTTTCGTCCATCTTCTTCGGGACCGTAAAAAATTTATCCTCAGAGGTAAACGTTATACTCCGATATCAATAACATCGGTGATGAACGGCAAGCCGGTATAAGAACCTTAGAAATTCTTTCCCAAAAACACGGAAATAATTTCTACGATCCTAAGATCCCTGCGGTAAATTTCCTGCTGCGCCTCGAATATGAACGAAATACAAGGTTTTTCAAGGTCCCCTGTATGTTGCTGTTTTACAGTACATTCCACCCGCGCAGAGACCCGCGGGGTTCAGGACTTCTGCAGAGTCTCCACTTCCATAACGAGATTTTTCTGCCTGACGATGGAGACCACGTTCCCGGCCTCAACAGGTACGGACGCCGTGGCGCTCCAGAAGGTGCCTCCATATTTTATCTGTCCGATCGCCGGCGGATTGATAGCAAGGGTGACAGTGGCATGATCCCCCGGTTTCGCATACACCACATCACCATCGTCCATGGAGTCGATATCAACTTCTGAGGGGGCTAAGAAACGCCGCATCAACACACCCCGCAACAAAGCGAGAAAGGCCAGCGAAGTGAGAATAAAAGTCAGCAGCTGCCAGACGATGGCCAGCTGCGGAAAGAAGGCGGTAATCAGGGCGGTAATCAGGGCTCCCACGGCAAAGAAGAAGAGCACCAGTCCGGGCACGGCCAGTTCCAGCACTCCGAGGGTCACACCGATTATCAGCCAGTAGAGGCCGGGATAGTCAATCATGAATCAATCTCCGTTGAAATTCAGGGTTCTTTCCTTTTCTCTCATCCGCACCCTGCAAATAACTCAAAAACAGCTTACAGCCCATTCTTTTCCCGTTCTTCCCGGGAGAAGAAGAGTCTTTTATAGAGGACCGCTTTGAAGGCCGGGGCAAGAACCGCATAGAGCATGGAAAAGAGAATAAAAATCAGCAGAGCAAAGCTCAGCGTTCCCATCTCCGGCTTCAGCAGTGACCAGACCAGTTGCGGATCAATTCCATCAGGACCGCTGAAGATCTGCGGGTTTTTTTTCTCCATCGCAGCCAGAGCACCAAGAGCCCGCGTCAGAGGACCGAGGGAGATCAGCAGAGGAAGCAGCGTCGGCAGATAAAAGAGACTGATGATCGCACTGAAGGGCCCGAAGGAACGATGCACCGCTTTACGTGAGGTCTCAAGGGATTCCCAGTAACCAACACCGTGATCAACCACCAGCGGCAGGGCAAAAAAGTAGCCGAGCAACAGATATAATCCCGGAATTATAAACAGCATGAATCCCAGAAAGGTAAGACAGGTGCCAACTATCTGCGCCTTGAACAGCTCCCAGCGGCAGTAGCCTGCAAAACCGTGCAGACACATTTTTATCTGCGGCCTCTCTCCACGCAGGTGAAGTATGGCAAGCCAGACAAGTCCGGCAAAAAGCACGCCGCCAAAACCACTGAGGACAAGATATTCTGCAAAGGTAACAGGGAAATCGGGGAGCGACACCGCGTGCAGCAGCAGCCCGAGTGCTCCGCAGACCATCCCGCTGATAACCTGCGCCACCCCGCTGAAGAGGCCGAGCAGCAGTGCGCAGATGATGGCAACCCAGAAATACCTTCTGGCAAAACTGACACGCACCGTCTCAGAGATAACCTCCCACACGCCAAGGTCCGGCTTGGGACGAATCAAGCTCTCCGCATCAAAATCTACAGCCAGCGGGTGCGGGTCTCTCATCCACGTCTCATCGGTAAACCCGGCATCACCTCCAGTCCGTACACTCTGGAGTGGAGGTGGTGCAGCTGCTGCCCCGGCGCCGGCGGCGCCCCCCCCCTCCTCCCCGGCAATAAAAGATCTGCCGCAGCCGGGGCAGGTCACACTGCGCCCGCGCAGGGAACTGTCCATCTGGCCATGTTTCCCGCAGGAGGGACAAGAGACCGATATCTTTTCCGCCGTGGTCAAGGTTACGGCTTCAGACTTCACCTTCGCAACAAAACACCTGCCGCATTTTCCACAGCGCACGGTTTTCCCCTGCAGCGAATCATCCGCTGTGCCTTTCGCCCCGCAGTGCGGGCATTCCATTTTCATATTTTTTCTCAACGCGGAAAAACAGAGGGCGGCCAGAGCCGCCTCTCTGAGAGATGTAAAAGGTCCCCAACGCTCTCAGCGCAGCACCCTGTCTCCATACAGTGCCTGGTAAATCACCCCGGTCAAGACAAAAGACAGCGGGATCGTCCAGATAAGTCCAATTCCAAAGGGGATCGCAGAGACTGTAACCAGCACCGGCATGATGATCATCAGGATAAAGATCTTGAACCAGTGACGGGTAACCATTTTGCGAGAAATCTCCATAGACTCCCATATACCGAGGCGCTGATCAACAAGAAGGGGGATGGTCATTGACCATGCCACGCTGAGGTAGAGTCCAGGCAGTACGAAGAGGGCGTAACCAATACCTGACAGGGTGGTCATCACCAGTACGGCGAGAAAAAGCTGCAGGATATTCCTGAAGCCGTGCCCAAGCATGGAGAAAGAAACGGGGTCTCCCGCCGCCCGTCGCACCCCGGTGTAAACCATGCCTCCAACCAGTGCAATGGCCACCAGCGCGAAAATAAAAGAGACAAGCCCCAGTCCAGGACCAGACATCGAACTGATCTTAAAATCGGCCAAAAAAGAAACAGGGTCAGCGGCACTGTCGAGCACCTCGACATCAAGACCTGAGGCAGTAAGCAAAGCCATATTTATCGCGTTAAAAAGAAGCATCCACAGCGCAAGGGCCACTCCCTCCAGAAAAAACACCCATTTGACTCCCCGTGTCCGCCGCCAGGCGCGGCCGAGTGCCCATGCAACGGTCCAGCGGTCATCCACTTCGACCTCTTCCGGTTCCTCTGCAAAGGTGCGGCCTTCCATCGCGGCACGATCAGCTGCTGAATCAGTAAATTCATCACCTTTACCCTGACCCGGCAGAACTTCACTAAAGACATTCTCTTCCTCAAGATCATTCCCGGCCGTCGAAACAGATCTCGTGAAGATGGTCTCGTCAGGAAGTTCAGCAGGCGGAAAAGGTTTTGCCCCGGTCAGGGGGCCTTCCGCTGCGGGGATCTCTTCCAGGGGAGTTCTCAGGTTAATCTCTTTGAGATGATCCGCCGGGGTATCAGCAAATCCAGAATTCTCCGGAGGATCAGTGGCAGGGGTTCCAGCAGACTCAGCGGTAAAGACCCACTGGCACTGCGGGCAGCTGACCCTGCGCCCGAGGAAACTGGAGTCCACATTCCCCTCTGTCCCGCAGTGCGGGCAGCTCACGGGGACGGTCTCCACCCCTCCGGTGAAATCCGGTTTGTCCAGCTCGGGAGGGGAAACCTTGAATCTGCCGTTACATTTTGGGCATTTCACCCGCCGACCGACGAAGGAGTCCTCAACCACCCCGCTCACATGACAATGGGGACAGGTAATTTTCATGCCAACCTCCCAATAGAGGGGAACCTTTACTGAATATTTGGGTTTCTCTGTCAGGACTGCCCCAACTCACAAATTTTATCCCGTAAAACTGTTTAAACGGCAGAGGGAAAGGTCCTGAGGAACTTCAAAAGTTATGAATTTAATAGTATCAAATTATCAAGAAAAAACCTGCTCACCAGAAAAAATGTCCCCTTTCACAAAAAGAACACTGAGACCGCTGGCATTATACCGAAACTCTACATATTATGAAACATTGCAAAAAGAAATAGTATCAGTTTTTCATAAACTTCCTGACGAGGCATCATGGAAAAAATTATCATCGCCGCCATGGCCACAAACCGCACCATCGGCCGCAACAACACCCTGCCCTGGCATATTCCCGAAGAGCTGAAACTGTTCAAGAAGGTTACCATGGGTTGCCCGATGATCATGGGACGAAAGACTTTTGACTCCCTGCCCGGCATTCTCCCCGGAAGACGACACATCGTCCTCACCCGAAACAGCGGATTTTCCGCCGCAGGAGCAGAACCTGCAGCATCGCTGGCAGAGGCCATTACCCTCCTTGAAAGGGATAACTGTGAGCGAGCCTTCATCATCGGGGGGGCACAGGTTTTTACAGAAGCGCTCGCCGTGACAGATTCTCTCCGGCTGACGCTGCTCAACCGTGAAGTAGAGGGAGATGTCTTCTTTCCGCCCTTTGAAGAAAATTTTGTCGAAGTAAGCCGAAAGGAGTTTCCCGGTCGGGAAGACTTTACGGTAATAGAATATCAGCGGAAGGGAGAACACAGAGGAGGGAATTGAAAGCGGGAAACACCCTGCCTGAGAAAAAGCAGGGTGCAGAGTTTACAGTTCTCTTCTTGAGGGCACCTTGAATAAGAGGCCTGCCAACAGAAAGAATCTCTTACTCTTTCTGCCGCTTATTATAGTCGTTCAGAGCGTTGTAGAAGGCGCCAACCGCCAGTTCAGCGCAGTGAAAATGATCCGGCGACAGAGTAACAAGATAATCGGCCACTTTCTCAGGGGTAAGCGCCCAGCCGTCATCAAGACTGCGACCCTCCATTAAAAGGGAAACCGTATTGGCAGTGGCCATAGTGTTGTTACAGCCGTCAATACAAAAGTTTACCTGCTGCAGAGAACCGTCTCTTACGGCAATAAACATCTCCACCGTATCCCCGCAATCTCCGGTCCGGGAACCATATCCATCCGGTTCTTTTATTTTTCCGTAACGCTCAGTGCGGGCGACCATCTGCTGGAAATGGTCTGAATGCTGTGGGATGAAGTGTTGTAGAATTCCCATAACACACCTCCAATATTTTAAAGATTGTTCGTGTATGATTGTTTCACAACAATACCACCCACCCCGCAACTCCGCACCCGGAAATCAGAGCCGGTCTGAAATCTGCTGAAAATGACGTAGAATCGGTCCAGTATATATTTGTCGCGGACGGGAAATCCGCTGCATATGATCATGCATCTCCTTCCAGTGAGAAATCCAGCCCGGCATGCGGCCGATGGCAAACAGCACCGTGTACATATTGAGTGGAATACCTATGACACGCAGAAGCAGGCCTGAATAGAAATCGACATTGGGGTAGAGGTTACGCTCAATGAAATATTGATCCTTCAGGGTATACTCCTCCAGCTCCTTGGCGATATCGAGCAGCTCATCCTTGAGATTGAGGGCACCAAGGACCTCATCCACATGTTTTTTCAGGATACGTGCCCGCGGGTCGAAGTTTTTATAAACCCGGTGCCCGAAGCCCATCAGTCGAAACTCATCTTTTTTATCTTTGGCGCGGTCAAGGTAGTGCTGAAGCGGCTTGCCAGAGCGTTTGATATCCTGCAGCATCTCGATCACCGCCACATTGGCCCCGCCGTGCAGCGGTCCCATCAATGCGCTCACTCCGGCGGCCACCGAACTGAAGAGATTGGCACGGGAGCTGCCCACCACCCGCACCGTGGTAGTTGAGCAGTTCTGCTCATGATCGGCATGAAGGATGAGGAAGAGGTTGAGCGCCTTGTCGATAATCGGCGACACCTTGTACTCCACATAGGGATCGGAGAACATCATGTGCAGGAAATTGCCACAGTAGGTGAGGTTGGGATTCGGCTGGTTGATCGGCTTGCCGGTCGCCGTACGGTAGGCAAAGGCGGCAACGGTGCGCACCTTGGAGAGCAGCAGACTTGCGGTCTGGCCAAACTCTTCTCCGGTTGTCGGCACCTCCAGCACTTCAGGATGAAAGCAGGAAACAAGGTTCAGCATCGCCGAGAGGATCGCCATCGGCGGCGCTGTATGCGGGAGGCCGGAGAAATGGTGCTCAAGATTGGTGTGAATCGGCGCATGCATCCGGATCTGGTTGCGGAAGTTGAGCAACTGGATACGGTTGGGAAGCTCTCCATAAAGGATGAGATAGGCAACCTCAACAAAACTGGCGCGCTCAGCGAGTTCCTCAATGGGGTAGCCCCGGTAGCGTAAAATACCGCGGGCCCCGTCCACGAAGGTAATATTGGAGAGGCAGGAACCGGTACTGCCAAAGCCAGGATCAAGGGTTATGCAGCCGGTGATGTCGCGAAGATGCTGAATATCAATGCACCGTTCCCCTTCAGTTCCAACAAACGTTTCAAAATTGTAACTTTTACCGTCAATGGTAATCGTCGCTGTCTCGTCCATGGTCAAACTCCTGTGTCCTGGATAATTATGATTCGAGCGGGAAGGGGTTCTCCCGAATGGGCCCCCGCCCTGAGATATAGGGAAGTTTTATTATATCAGAGCGTTGGGGAAAGGGCAAACAGGAAGAAGAGGAAAAAATTACAAAAAAGGAGAGAAACCTTAATGTTAAAGGTTTCTCTCCGGGAGTTTGCAACTCAGCTTTCAAGGCGCTTCAGGGAACATCGAATACTCGTCCATCTTCTTTGTACAGTCAAAAATTTATCTTCGAGGTAAGCGTTAGACTCCGTGATCAAAGTTCCGCCTGTCCTTCGAAGATGAACGGAATACAAGAGTCCTCAAGGGACCCTTTAATTAATCGAATTCGCGAGATGAAAAAGTTCTTTCGCCGTAAAGATATACTTCTGACGGCAGAACTCACAGCGCACTTCACATTCATCACGCTCCGTGGCAAGTTTGCACAAATCATCCCGCCCAAGAGACAGAAGGGCCCCCTCCATCTTCCTGCGGGAACAGTTGCATTGATACTGCAGCTCTTTGTGGTCAATTGTCCGATGGGGAACCGCATTGAAAATACGTGAAAGAATCTCCCCGGGGGGCACACCGCCAGCCAGCAGGGTCGAGAGCGGCGGCAATGCGGAAATTCCTTCTTCAAGGCACAAGAGATGTGCTTCCTCCGCCGGTGGCAGCGACTGAATGAGAAAGCCCCCCGCGGCCGCCACAGTCCCGTCCGGCAACAGGGAGACCGTCACCCCAACCGTAGAGGGCGTCTGCTCGGATTGAGCGAGATACCACGCAATATCCTCCCCAATCGTACTGCTCTGCAACGGAATGGTCCCGGAATAGGTTTGCCCGACGGAAATGGTTTTCGTCACCGTCAACACACCGGCATGCCCTGCACCACCCGCCACATCAAGTTCTCCATCAATCAGCGGGAGCTCGGCATGGGGCTCAGCGACATAGCCGCGCACCCATCCGTCATAGCCAGCCTCAGCAAGGATATTTTTCAGCGGCCCGTTACCCTCAAACCTGAGCAGCAGACTCTGTCCGTCCTTCATCAGGGCGGCAAGCAGCGCCGCACCGGTCAGAGCCCGGCCCAGCGCTGCCGCAGCGAGGGGGCCGACGTCATGACGCCGGCACCCCTCATTCACCAGTTCCGTAGTATTGCAGGCCACTCCGAAAAATCGCCCATCCTCAGCGATGACCCTCTCTATACAGTCTGCCATCTTATACTCCGAAAGCGTCAGCAAGCAGTTCCATGGTGTGAACACAGCGTACCGTTTCATCCTGCTTGCCCAGCGCTCCGCCGATCATCATCATGCAGCCGGGACAGTCCACTGCCACCGTTTTCACACCGGTGTTGTGGATGTTTTCCACCTTGTCTGCAGTAATCTGTTTCGAGATCTGCGGATGAGAGAGGAAGGAGTAGGTACCACCGAATCCGCAGCAGCGGTCGGAGTTCGTCATCTCTTTTATCGTATAGCCGGTACTTTCGAGCAGCGCCCGTGGCTCCGCGAAAACGCCACTGCCCCGCTTGAGATGACAGGAATCGTGGTAGGTTACAGCCTCGCCACCATGCAGATTCAACGCCTTCAATTTTTCGGAAGCGTGCAGTACATTTTCCATGAAAGCGGAAGCGTCGATAACCTTCGCACCAACAACCTTCGCCTTCTCCGCCCACTCCGCTTCATCCTCCAGCCGTTCAGCGAAGTCACGCCTCACTCCCATGGTACAGGTGGGGCAAATGGAGAGAATGTAATCCACATCCAGGTTATAAAAAGCCTTCACGCTCTGCCGCGCCAGATCTTTCCCGGTCTCAGTATCACCGGAATAAAGGGCCGGAATACCGCAGCAGTTCTGCCCCTGCGGGAAGATAACTTTCACCCCGAGACGGTTGAGAACTTTCACCATCTTTACCCCGACCTCGGGATAAACGAAGTCTCCGCCGCAGCCAACAAAGAAGCCAACTGTGCAGGTGGGATTTTCCACCTTTTGTTCAAGGGTCTTAAAGAGATCACGGAAGGATCTGGGAGCAATGGCCGGCAAATCCCGCCAGCCGGTGAGATCCTTCTCCATGAAGTGCATCGGCAGGTGACGGATAACCCGGCGTTCAGAGGGCACACTCCCCTTCTGTGTTACCGGCCCCTGCAGTCTGGAAGCCGCCTTGATCATGGTGTGGAAGAGGTTGCGGTTCTTCATTACGGCTCTGAAGGCAACATTTTTGACCGTGCCCATGCCGTATTTCTCAGTCACCTCGTGACGCAGTTTGAGGATAATCGCCTCAAGGTCGATATTCACCGGACAGACCGCGGAGCAGGAACGGCAGCCGATACAGGCGCGAACAAGGGGTTCTGCCTTCTCCAGTCCTTCGTAAAATGCGGTGAGGATGACACCGATGGCGGAGATATAGACGGATCCAAAGACATGGCCACCGACAGTCTGGTAGACCGGGCAGACATTGGCACAGGCACCGCACTGAATGCAGCGCAGGGCGTCATGACAGGCCTCCGACTCATAAAGAGTGCTGCGGCCGCCGTCAATGAGAACAATATGCTGCTCCTTGGTCCCGCCATCGCAGGGAACAGCTCCACGAATCCACGTAATATATGAAGTAAGCAGCTGAGCAGTGGCATTCCGTGGCAGCAGGCGGGTGATCTTGATGGCATCTTCCATGTTGCGCACCAGCTTGTGAATACCGGCAAAGACCACATGGACCTTCGGCAGGGTAGAACAGAGCCGGGCATTCCCCTCATTGGTCACCAGTCCGATACCGCCGGTGTTGGCAACGAGGAAGTTTGCCCCGGTGAGACCGATGTCGGCACGGAAATATTCATCACGCAGCCGTTTGCGGGAATAGTCTACCAGCGGTTTGATTTCCGGTGCCAGTGTCTTGCCGGCATCTTTAGAAAAGAGAGCGGAAACCTCCTCCTTCACCAGGTGGATGGCAGGCATGACAAGGTGACTCGGACGCTGCCCGGCGAGCTGAAGAATCCACTCTCCGAGGTCCGTCTCCACAGACTCAATTCCCGCCGCAGCCATTGCCTTGTTGAAGTGTGCCTCTTCAGAGACCATCGATTTCGATTTGGCAATCGTCTTCGCGCCCTTCTTCCGGGCAAGATTGGCAACGTAGTCATTGGCCTCTTTCGTATCCTTCGCAATAAATACCGTAGAACCGGCAGCCTCGGCATTTTTGATGAATTCGGCAAGCAGTGCCTTACGGTTCACCCGCACGTCATCCTTGATTGCTCCAAGCTCTTCGCGCAGGGCCTGAAAATCGAGTCCGGCAAACGCCTTCTCCCTGGCGATGAGGTAACCGTCCCCAAAGGTATGAAGCGTCTCACTCAGTCGGGTGTTGGCAAGTGCCTTCTCAACATTTTCCTTAAAACTCATATCATTCATTGCGTTCCTCCTCAATTTTCCATGAAATCGCTCGAAATTCCTTCTATCAACAACACATGCACCTCACGCGGACCGTGGGCGCCGATAGTCAGCACCCGTTCGATATCAGCAGTACGGCTCGGTCCACTGATATAGGCAACATAGCGCGGCTCGTGGCCGCTGTGCAGGGCGGTCATCGCCTCCACAGCGCCAAGTCCGTCGGCGACGATGGTAGCAGGATCAACAATAACAAAATATTTTTCAGGAATGGTTGTCGCCAGCCGCATCTCTTCCGGGGTAGAATCGAGCACAATCGTGCCACTTTCGCCAATGGCAAAATTACTGAAGGTTACCCCCCCCGCCGGCAGGTGACCAGCCTCGCGAAAACTGCCTTCATGGAGAGTCACTCCGGCATCCTGCAATAGAGACTTCATTCCGTACCTGGTGCAAAGCGTTGATTCGGGCACAAGCAAAGGCCCTTCAGCCTTTCCTTTGATATATTCTGCAGCTTCTTTGAGATCCTGCAGTGCAACGACTTCACACCCCACCAGGGTTGCCTTTTCCATATAAAGCGATGTTAACTCCTCAGACATTTTCAACCTCCTGAAATTGAGGGTACCGTGAATACTCTTGTATTTCGTTCATATTCAAGGCTCAGAAGAAAATTTACCAGAAGATAAATTTTTGACTGTAACGAAGAAGATGGGCGAACGACTGATTATTCAAGGGACCCTTGATAGGAAACGCATTCTATATTTTTGGAATCAAAGTTCCGGGACACCTTCGGGGATGAGACAGATAAAGACAAATTCTTCGTTACAGGGATTCATCAGCTGATGTTCTTCCCCCCCGGGAACAAAGATCGCGGTACCGGCTGTGACCTCCTGAAATTCTCCGCCAAGAAAGACCTTGCCGCTGCCGGCGTGAACGAAAATCTCATGTTCCCATTCATGACTGTGACGTGGCGTAAAACCACCAGCTCCAAGAGAAAACACCCGCATGCAAAAATGGTTTGCACCGTCATCCTTGCCGATAAGCACCCGCCCCTTCACGGCCTTTGCGGATTCGTTATTCATTACAACCGGCTCGATTTCTGTGTATTTGATGATCTTCATTTTTCTTCCTCTTTTTTTCTGGTGTTAACGGTCTTTTGTTTTTTTCTCACTTTTAAAGGACACGCAGAACAACGATTGGACCATTCTTCATACCTTAATTTCAGCCAAATATAACAAAAAAATACCATTGAACAAGAGGAACCACCATGCTTTTTCGGTTTTTTACGAAACCATTATATTCCAATTTCTCGTTTGACCCATATCAATAATTCATGTAATTTAGTTCAATATCTTTGTTCATTGATATGCTCAATGCCATGGTTTTCTTCCTGTCATTTCGGCGCGATGTACATATTTGGCATCTCTGCCATTCAGAAGAAAACTCCATCAAACAACCTGTAAGGAGACCTGATGACAAACGTAACAATGTTATGGAACCGCCTCTGGGACTGGCACGAGGAGACCAAAGCGCTGGCTCTGTTCCGACCAAAAAGCATGGTGCGGCACTACATCAAGAATCAGAAAAGCGAGACCGGTGAAGAACAGGAAAAGAATGCACAGTTCTCAGAAGAGATCTCTTCTGCCCCTGCAGAACACACTGGCCGGTTACAAAGCAGCCCCGGTGGCTTGAATGAAGAAGGCCCGCAGAGATATACCCTGCGGCAAAAGGTGAGCCTGATTCTTGGTCCGGCGCTGTTTCTGCTCATGATTCTCATCCCCACTCCAGAAGGCATGCCCATAATGGCTCAGCGGATGGCCGCAGTAACACTGCTGATGGCCGTCTGGTGGATGGGGGAGGCAATCCCTATTCCTGCCACCTCATTGATTCCCATCGCAACCTTTCCGCTGCTCGGAATCATGGACACAAAAAAAGCCACAGCGCCCTATGCCTCCCACCTCATTTTCCTCTTCATGGGCGGCTTTATTATCGCCCTCGCAATGCAGCGCTGGAACCTCCATCGCCGCATCGCCATGAACATCGTAAAAGTAGTGGGATTCTCACCCGGAAGACTGATTTTTGGTTTCATGATCGCCACAGCCGTACTCTCTGCCTTTGTCTCCAACACAGCTACCACCGTTATGATGATGCCCATTGGTCTTGCCATCATCGCCCATGTCGTCGCGGAGGGGAAACGAGCCGGACTGGATAAAGAGATAGACTTTTCACCGGAGAATTTCGCCTTCGGCCTCAACCTGATGCTCGGCATCGCTTACGCCGCTTCCATTGGCGGCATCGCAACTCTCATCGGCACCCCGCCAAACACCGTCCTCGCCGGATATTTGCAAAAAACCTATGGCTATGAGATCAGCTTCGCCGGGTGGATGAAGGTCGGGATTCCGCTGGTGGTCATCTTTCTGCCCATCTGCTGGTTCTGGCTGACGAAAGTCATCAACCCGATGAAATTGAAAAAGGTCCCCGGCGGACGCGACCTCATCAATCAGGAGCTCAAAGAGCTGGGAACAATGGGTGCCGGTGAAACCGCCACCGCCATCGTCTTCGGTCTCACAGCTCTTGCCTGGATCTTCCGGGCAAAACTGGGGGCCCTCGGCCTTTTCGATCCCAAAATGGTGACTGACGCCGCCGTTGGCATGACCGGTGCCCTTATCCTCTTTCTCATTCCGATCGACCTGAAGAAGAATATTTTTGTCATGAACTGGCACTGGGCGCAGAAAATGCCCTGGGGCGTACTGATTCTCTTCGGTGGCGGCCTCTCCATGGCAGCCGGCTTCGATGAAACCGGGCTGGCAGTGTGGATAGGTTCGCAGGTCAGCCTGCTTGAGGCTGCACCAATACTGGTGATCGTTTTTGCCGTTACCGCACTGATTATCTTCCTTACAGAGCTCACCTCCAACACGGCGACCGCAGCGATGATCATGCCGATTCTCTCGGCGGTAGCCATCGGTCTTGGACAAAATCCGCTCCTGCTGATTGTTCCGGCCGCCGTCGCCTCCTCCTGCGCCTTCATGTTACCAGTAGCAACCCCGCCAAACGCCATCGTTTTCGGTTCGGGTTATGTTACCATCCCACAGATGGTACGCAGCGGTTTCGGCTTGAATTTCATCGGCATTTTTCTCACTGTTCTCCTCACCTACCTCATTGTAGTGCCAATCTTCGGGATTGATTTCGGGGTCATCCCCACCTGGGTAACCGGCAAGATGTAAAGAGAGGTGCCTTTAAAAGAGACATAAAAAAGCCCCGCCGGTTCTTCCGGCGGGGCTTTTTCCGTTCACTGCAGAGCCGATGGGAAGGGCGGGAAAAGCAAAAGGCGGTAAGACGGTTTTTTTCACCGCGAAGAATGCAAAGGAAAGCGAAAGCATTTGAGCATAAAGATTTTTAAAATTTAAAGCAGGAAGGACGGAAAAGGGGAGGCAGGAGAAAGGAAAAGGCGGAAAGCAAAAGACCGGGCAGCCAGCGAAACACGCGAAAATTTCTATATATAAAATGCCTTTTTTCGAATGGTTAGAGTATTTTTTCGTTGGCAAAAAAATCTTTTGTCGTTCCGTCTTTCACAAGAAAACCTTGAAACAGTCTCATGCCACAACGGGTGTCATCGGGTTTTGTTGCCCTGCTTTTTCCTGCCTCCTGCCTCCTTTCTCCTGTCTCCTTTCTCCCTTTTTGTCTTTGTCTTTTCCCATATTTTTTTGAGAAGTTACAACAGACGCACTGAAGTCTCTGGTAATCCTTGATCTTTCAGAATATCCCCTTAGAATGGGCCGCATCATCGGCAGGAATAAGCCCGCCGGACCACAATTACACCGCAGAGTAAAAATGAAATACATTATCTACGTCCTCTTTTTCACCAGTCTTCTTTCCATCGGCATGACTGCCCTGACCGAAGCCAACTCCAGCACAAAGGACAGCGACGGTTTCAGCCTTGAGTCAAGCTCTTCCTCTCTTGAAGGAATTGTTGTGCAGTAAGTCCACTACTCTCCTGCAATTCTTCCCGGTATTAGACAGCTCGACAAAAAACGGGCAACAGCGCAGGCTGTTGCCCCACTCTCCCACAGAATGTTTTTCGGCTCTTTTTCCCTCTA
>JALNVI010000053.1 GCA_023231425.1 Desulforhopalus sp.
ATGGCACCTGTGGGTGATGTATCAGACGAGTCCCGGTATGTACTGTCTGTGCGCTCTCGGCATACATAAATTTGTTTTGAGTTTTTGTAACAGTAAAAATAATTCCTTGGAAGGTTCTTTTTTTGGGGGAAAAGGAGGGCCTAAGGGTGAGGAACTGATCTGTTAATGAATATTATGACAAGAAAACAGATAGTTGCCGTGTTCCTACTTATGATATTTCTATCCCAGGAACTGATGGAGGCGTTGGGAAAGATGATACAGGACGTGCAAAGGAATAAGCCGGGTGAGGGGAAAATTTTCCCCTCACCCGGCATGAAGTACGGTCTGCAAAGACCTGCGGTTCACCCCCCCTGACGAACCAGAGCTTCTTCTACATGTGAGGGATGGCAGGATGAATTCATTGTATGAAGGCTGTGTCTATTGACTTGGGTGACCCCTCTTTGTCTAAGAGTTAATTCGAAGGGTGACGCCAATTAATTCTTTTTACTCTGGATTAAGCAATGGGCTTTTTGGTTCGATGCCCCGGTTTAACCAGGATTTCTAAATAAAAAGATTCAAGATTTTCTGATTCGGCTTGAGAGATGTATTTATTAATCTCGGATATATGAATAACTTTAGCAGTTGCTTCATCTGTCCCGTACCGACAGTCAAAATCCCAAAAATCGACATTTTCGGGGAGAGGCTTTCTCCGTTCTCTTTTTATATATTTTTTAACTTCATGCTTGATTGCCTCAACAAGCCTTGGAACTTCGATCTTTGGATGGGTTAACTTAAATGTTTTTTTCATAGTGATTCCATAAAGTATGCCTGGCATTATTAAATAATAAACTTCAACTCATAAGATAATATCATCAAGAAGCAGGTTGCCAAACTGTTTCTTACACTAATGGGTATCTTAAATAATCCTTTGGATATGGTTGCCGACGCCCTCCATTGCCCCTCACTGGCCGAGCATGCAGGCAGACTGTCGAAAACCCTGTGCCGTTGTGTCTATACTGCCTTTTGACAAATCTGTCGATGGTTGCCCTGGTCTCTGTGCTCTGGAAAAGTTGTTGCATGGTCCTGGTTTCCCGCATTGTATGCTGCAATTGCACGGTTGTTGAGTGTGACGTACAAAGTGTTGGCGGAATTTTTGGACGGAGCGGACCGATGGGGACCCTGCGGTGCAATAGCCCTGTTTGTTGTCGATTGGCCTATGGCCAGGAAGGGGGCGAGGTGTGATTTTCTGTCAGTGAACGCGTATGCGGCGTCGGCTCATTTGCGAAAGGTCCTCACTCTTGTCGGAGGCCGGAAGCTCCCGGCGATTCTGGCGGCCTTCTTATCGTGTCCCACGTCATGGGCGATGGACGACATTGCACGTATCGACCATATCAGGCTGGCACCCATGTCTCAACGAAAAAGGGGGCAGAAATTTCTGTTTATGGTGCCTGTGGGGATGTGCCAGACGAATCCCGGTATGTGGTGTCTCTGTGTTCTCGGCATACATAAATTGGGTTTGAGTTTCTGTAGCAGTAAAAATAATTCCTTAGAAGGTCATTTTGGGGGTGAAAAAGAAGGATTCAAGGGACCCATGTGTCAAATCGAACAGCAAAACGTCCCCGTCTCGTAAAAAGTCTAAATAATCCCTCAACCTTGACTGCTATTGAGAGGAACCCTAAAGTCAACTTCTCCCGCCTGTGATATTCCTCGGCGGGAACTGGTCATTCAGACCGACGTTCCTGCTCAGGAATATTTTACATCAGGGTACCAATTATTACAGGAGAGTGAGATGGACCAGCAGTGGAAGATTGAAACCAGAAATGTGCAGGCCGGGTGGCAGCCGAAAAAAGGCGAGCCGCGGGTGTTGCCCATCTATCAAAGCACCACCTTTCGTTACGATACTGCCGAAGAGGTTGCCGATCTCTTCGACCTCAAGACCTCCGGTCACTTCTATTCACGGGTCAGTAACCCCACCGTTGCAGGATTTGAGGAGAAGCTTGCCTCTCTGGACGGTGGTGTTGCCGCGCTGGGAACCGCCGCCGGTCACACCGCCTGTATGCTCAGCGTGCTCAACATCTGCACGGCGGGTGATCACTTTATCGCCTCTACAGCTCTCTACGGCGGGACCCTCTCCATGTTTACCTGTACCCTGAAGAAACTGGGGATTGAGGTAACTCTGGTGGCACCGGAGATCTCTCCCGAAGAGCTGCGTGGCCATATTCGGGCCAATACCAAATGTATCTTTGGCGAAACGCTGAGCAATCCCTCCCTTAAGGTGCTTGACATCGAAAAATTTGCTGCCCTTGCCCACGAAAATGGCATGCCTCTGATTGTCGACAACACCCTTGCCACGCCGTATCTCTGTCGGCCAATTGATTTCGGCGCGGATATTGTAGTCTATTCGGCGACTAAATATCTTGATGGCCATGCTGTCAGTGTGGGCGGCGCCATTGTCGACAGTGGTAAATTTGACTGGAGCGGCGGCCGCTTTCCTGAACTGACCGAGCCGGATCCGAGCTACCACGGGGTGGTTTACAGCCAGCAGTTTGGTGCTCAGGCCTATATCGTCAAGGCGCGGGTACAGTGGATTCGCGACAGCGGGGCATATCTGAGCCCGATGAACGCCTTTCTCATTAATCTCGGGATGGAGACGCTTCATCTGCGCATGGAATGCCACAGTGCTAATGCCCTGGCTCTCGCGGAGTTCCTTGAGAAACACGATAAGGTGGAGTGGGTGAACTATCCCGGGCTGCCTGCCAGCCCTGAACATGATCGCCTGCGGAAGTATCTTAAAAGGGGGAGCGGTGTTCTCACTTTTGGCGTGAGGGGTGGTATGAAAGCGGGGGAGAAGGTTCTCAACAGTTTGAAAATGGCGGCAGTGGTTGTGCATGTCGCTGATGTGCGCACCTCCGTGCTTCATCCGGCGAGCACCACCCACCGTCAGCTCTCTGTGGAGCAACAGCGTGAGGCAGGAGTTTCACCAGAAATGGTGCGGGTCTCCGTTGGCGTGGAACATATCGACGATATTATTGCTGATTTTGCTCAAGCCCTGGAACAGGTCTGAAATGAAGAACACGCGACTTTCTCTCTCCGTACGACTCCCTGCGGGCTACCTGCCGCCACGGCTTGCCGCCGTGGCAGCGGAACTGGCAGAACGTTTTTCCCTGCGTCTCTACCTGCAGGCTGCTCAGGATTTGCGCGTTGCGGAGATTTGTGAAGAGGATTTTGAGACGGTGAAGAGTATCCTTGCTGAGGCGGGGGCGGAGTTTGCCCGTAAAGGAAGCTTTCCCAAACCTCGAATCTGCTCTGGCAGTCGCTACTGCCGCCGTGGACAGGTTGATACCGAGGCCTTCAGTACGGCGCTGCTGGAGCATTTCGGGGATCGTGGGGTGAAACCCAAGCTCAAACTGGCCATTGCCGGTTGCCCGCGTAACTGCTCCAATCCGAAGCTGGCGGATATCGGCATTGTGGCTGGAGTCCACGGCTTTGAGGTGTATGCCGGTGGACGGGCGGGGGCAAATCCCGTGGCTGGACAGAAGATTGCTGCGGGATTATCACAGCACGAGGTTTTTACACTCCTTGAAACCCTGCTTGCCTTCCACAATGGCAGAATGGAGAAGAGGGTGCGGATGTATCAGCTGATAGAAGATGAGGGCTTTCCCTTCCCTGTTTTGTAACTTTTCAGGGAGAAAGGAGGCGGGAAAAAGCAGGGCAATACAACCTTGATGACATCCGTTGTGGGATGAGACTGTTTCAAGGTACACTTGTGAAAGGCGGAACAGCGAAAAGATTTTTTGCCAAAGGAAAGCTTGAGACAAAAGGAACCACGAATGGACACGAATAAACACGAATTATTACTGAAAAAACCATAAGAGAATGCCTTTATGGTTGAATTCGGTCTGAAAGATATTCCTTTTCAGCAGCAAAAAAGATTTCCACGCAGTCGTGTTCTCTGATCAGTAAAAAATATAATTGTTATTAGTGAAAATTCGTGTCCATTCGTGGTTACAAAATGTAAATGGTATTATTCGTTGGCAAAAAGTTTTTCGCTGTTCCGTCTTTTGCTTTTCCCTGTCTCCTTTCTCCCTTCTCCTGTCTCCCCTTTTCTACCTCTTTTCGTTGACCATGAAGTAGAGCACCGGCACAGCCATGCGGCTGATCAGCAGTGAAGCGATCTCTCCAAACATCAGGGAAATAGCAAGCCCCTGGAAGATCGGGTCCGCGAGAATCACTGAAGCTCCCACCACGACCGCCAGTGCTGTCAGCAGCATTGGTCGGAAACGAATAGCCCCGGCATCCACCACCGCCTTCGCAAGAGGATAGCCCTCGGCCACCCGCAGCTCGATGAAATCCACGAGAATAATGGAGTTTCGCACCACGATCCCGGCCCCGGCCATGAAACCGATCATCGAGGTGGCGGTGAAAAATGCACCCAGAGCCCAGTGCGCGGGCAGGATACCGATCAGCGAGAAGGGAATCGCCGCCATTACCACCAGCGGGGTGATATAGCTCTTGAACCAGCCCGCCATCAGGGCATAGATGAGGAGCATCACCACCGCGAAAGCGATGCCAAGGTCGCGGAAGACCTCAAGCGTTATATGCCATTCCCCGTCCCATTTAATCGCCGGTTGTATCTGGGTCTCCGGCTGATGCAGATTCCACAGTTTGATTTCGCTCTCGCCGCTGCCGCCGAAGTCCTTCGCCTGGAGCTTCTGCAGCTTCTCGTTCATGGCAAAGATGGCATACACCGGGCTCTCCACACTGCCCGCCACATCACCGGTGACATAGATCAGCGGCTTGAGATTCTTGCGATAAAGGGGCTGGGCGACGGGGACACTGGTTACCTTCACCAGCTCCCGCAGGGAAACCAGTGCCGCAGTGGGATTGTTTTGCGGTCGCAGGGAGAGATTGAGCAGGGAGTCCACCCGTGCGCGCAGGGCGTCGGGCAGTTCCAGCACCATGTTGACATCCTCTTTTTCACCGGGGAGATGGAAGAGGTCGAAACTGATGCCCTGTACGGAGAGCGCCAGCGTCTGCACAATCTGCTCTTCGCTGATACCGCTGCGGGCGGCCTTTTCTGCATCCACCGTCAGCACTTTACGCAGACGGTTTTTTTGCTGGATCCAGTCTACATCAACCACACCTTCCGTATTCTGAAAAATATCTTTCACTTTCGCTGCGAGTGTGCGGCGGTCGGCGGCGTCCGGCCCGTAGATCTCTGCAACCAGCGTCTGCATCACCGGTGGGCCGGGCGGTACCTCGGCGACGGCAATGGTCGCACCATATTTCTGGGCGATTTTCGTCAGATTCGGGCGTACCCGACGGGCGATGTCATGGCTCTGCAGTGAGCGCTCTCCCTTTGGTGGCAGATGAACTTCAATGTCGGCCATTGTCGGGCCCTGGCGCATGAAGTAGTGGCGCACGAGGCCATTAAAGTTATAGGGCGCGGCGGTGCCGATATAAAGCTGACAGCTGGTCACCACCGGATCGCGGCGCACCTCTTCGGCCATCTCCATCGTCGCCCGGGCAGTCTGTTCGAGAGTGGAGCCTTCCGGCATGTCAATCACCACCTGAAACTCACTCTTGTTGTCAAAGGGGAGCATCTTCACCTTCACCGTTCCCATCAGCACCATGGTGCAGGCGCCGAGCAGCAGGGTAATGATGATAGCAAAGAAGGCGATCTGCCAGCGTGCGTGAGCAAGCAGCGGTTCCATCAGCCAGTGGTAGAAGCGGGTGAACCAGTCGGTGGGGACCGCGTCATGAGTGGTGCCATTGGCGGGTTTGCCTCGGTGCCTTTTGATGAGACGGATTGCCGCCCATGGAGTGATGGTGAAGGCGATGATCAGCGAAAAGAGCATGGCGGCGGAGGAGCCGATGGGAATCGGCCGCATGTAGGGCCCCATCAGTCCGCCGACAAAGGCCATTGGCAGGATGGCGGCGATGACTGCCCAGGTGGCGAGGATAGTGGGATTCCCCACCTCGGCCACGGCCTCTGCCACGAGCTCTGCGGTGGTGTGTGTTTCATTTCCCGGCAGGCGGTAGTGGCGGACGATGTTTTCTACGACGACAATGGCGTCATCCACGAGAATCCCGATGGAGAAAATCAGCGCAAAGAGCGTGATGCGGTTGAGGGTGTAGCCGTAGAGGTAGAAGATGAGCAGGGTGAGTGCCAGGGTGGTGGGGACAGCAAGGAGAATAACCATTGACTCCCGCCAGCCGAGGAAAAGAAGAATCAGTATGGCTACACCGAAGACGGCAATGCCCATGTGCAGCAGCAGTTCGTTGGATTTCTCTGCCGCTGTTTCCCCGTAGTCCCGGGTGACCTCAATGTGCACGTCGTTCGGCAGGAGCAGGCTGCGCAGCGTATCCACGCGGGCGAGTATCTCGCGGGTGACGGAGACCGCGTTGGCCCCCGGACGTTTGGCGATGGAGAGGGTGACCGCTGCCTGCGGGCCGCTGCCGTCTTTATCCAGGTGGAGGACGTAGTCGCGCGGTGTGGAGGGGCCGTCAACCACCTCGGCCACATCACCGAGATATACCGGTCGGCCCTTGTCTACGCCAATGACGATTGCTTTCACCTCGGCGACGCTCTGCAGAAAGGTACCGGTTTGGAGCTGCACCTCTTTATTAAGGGATTTCAAATCTCCAGTCAGGGACTGGCGGTTGGCAGCCTGAATAACGGGAATGAGCTGGGTGGCGTCAATCCCGCGGGCGGCAAGGTGCAGCGGGTCGAAGTGGATGGTGAGTTGACGGCGGTCTCCGCCGATGATCTTTGTCTCTGCCACGTTGGTGATGTTTTTAATTTCATCATCGAGCTGGGCGGCGATACGGCGCAGAGTGTAGGGATCACTGTGGCTGCTGTGCAGCGTGAGGGCGAGGATGGGGACATCATCGATGCTGTGCGGTTTCACCAGGGGGCGGGAGACTCCCGGGGGGATGCGGTCAAAGTTGCTGCTGAGTTTCTCCTGCAGGCGGACGATAGCGTCCTCCATCTTCTCCCCAACATAAAATCGCACCACTAAGAGGGACTGCCCTTCGCTGGAGGTGGAGTAGATATATTCCACGCCCGGCAGCTCATAGAGCAGTTTCTCCATGGGGATGGTGAGACGCTGTTCCACTTCTTTCGGAGATGCGCCGGGCTGGCTGACCATCACGTCGATCATCGGCACCTTGATCTGCGGTTCCTCCTCCCTCGGCAGCAGGACGACGGCAAAAATGCCAAGGAGCAGCGAGGCGATTATGACCAGCGGGGTAATCTTGCTGGTGATGGCGGTGGCCGCAAGGGAACCGGCAAACCCTTTATTGTGGTACGGTTTTTTCACAGGAGTCTCACTGGGCATCGCGTATCCCTCGAGTTTGAGAAGAAACTTCAGCCGGTGTGGCGGTCATCAGTTCGATCGGTTGACCGTTCTGCAGGCGGGTGGGGCTCAGCAGGACCTTCTCTCCGACGTCCAGCCCACTGAGGATTTCCAGCAGCATCTCGCCATTACGGTTGATGGTGGTGCCAATCCGCACAATGCGCATCTCCGCGTGCCCGTCGGTCAACACAAAAATCCGCTCGAGCTGGCCATACCGCTGCAGGGCGGCTGCCGGAACGAAGATGCTCTGCAGATCCCCCCCGCGGCTGGCAAGAGTTTTCAGCGGCAGCCGGATGCGGGTAAACATGCCACTGGAAAGGCGGATGCGGGCGGTGGACTGTGGATCAAGGCTGAGTGTGGCGGGGGCTGTGCGGGAAGCGGGATTCACGGCGGGGGATATTTCGCTGACGGTGCCTTGCAGGGTGATGTCGGCGGAGGGAATCTCTACTGGCAGGACCTCGCCGACGTGAATACCGTCGAGCAGGGTCTCAGGGATGTCGGCCACTACTTCGAGCCGGGTGAGATTTTCCAGGCGGACAAGGGATTGGCCGGGAGTGGCGAGGTCCCCGGCGTTGGCCGGTTTTGCACTGATGATGCCACTGAATGGCGCACGGATACGGGTAAAGCTCAGGCTGGTGTTTGCCTGGCTTACTCTGGCTCTGGCAATGGCAACCGTATCTTTGAGATTCTTCACTTTCTCTGGAGTGGCGGCGTTTCTCGCGAGCAGCCGGGATTCACGGGAGAGGTTGCGCTGGGCCTGGGCAAGGGAGACCTCTGCCTCACGCAGGCGCGATTTTGGTGTGCTCTGATCCAGCTCTACGAGGATTTCACCTTTTTCAACTCTCTGCCCGAGTTTTACGGGGATGGCGAGAATATTTCCTGAAATCTGCGCAGAGATGTCGGCGCGGGTGACCGCTTCCACGGTGCCGGAGACCTCAAGACTGTGGGGCGCGGGAGCTTTGACAGCAGCCACTGCAATCGCCTGCACGCGGGGGAGCTGTTCGCGGGATTGCGTCTCCTCCGAGTCGTGGGAGCAGGCTGTAAGGAGAAGAAGGAGGGCAAGGAGGAAATATTTTTTCATGGTTTTGGAGGGGTTAATTTTCAACCTTCGGGGTTTTAGATGTCTCAAACTGGCCATATCCGGCGGCGCGGCGCAGGTTGGCCAGCGCGACAATTTTTTCGGCATTGGCGGTGAGTCGACGGGCGCGGGCCTCGGAGAGGTACACCTCATAGTCGATGAGATCGGAGGCAAGAACGGTTCCCTCCTTGAATTGAATACGGCTCAGACGGGCGGCTTCTGCCGCAGCCTCTTCGGCTTTTTGTGTCACTGCAAGGCGTCTGTCCGCCTTGGCAAGATTGAGGCGGGCCCGTTCCAGTTCCAGGTTGAGATTCAGCAACAGGCTCTTTTTTCGGGCGCTTATTTCACGTACTTTCGCCTGTGCGGCGGCGATGGCTGCATCGGTGCTGTGGCCGTCGAAGAGGGCGTAGTTCATCTTTACCCCGGCAGTCCATGAATTCCCGTCGCCGTCGAGTTCCGGGCCATATTCCACCTCATAATTACCGAAGGCGTCCACCGTCGGTTTTTTGCCTCCCGCAGCGACATTGAGTTGCGCACGGGCCTGCTCTTCCTGCGCTTCAATCTGGCGGTAGAGCTGCCGGCGGGTGATGTCGAGGGTTGGCGGCGGCTGGAGTCCATCGACACTTTTTTTCAGGCTTATCTCC
Organism: Desulforhopalus sp.; assembly: GCA_023231425.1. Lineage (GTDB taxonomy): Bacteria > Desulfobacterota > Desulfobulbia > Desulfobulbales > Desulfocapsaceae > Desulforhopalus. The sequence continues at coordinate 9,060 of JALNVI010000053.1, forward strand.
TGGTTGGAGAGACCAAGCAGGGTAAGAAAACTCTGGCGGGCGAGGGCGAGGGTGTTCTCCGCGGTGATCAGGCTGGCCCCGGCCTGCGCCTCTTCGGCCTGCAGGGCAAGCAGTTCGCGCTTGAGCAGGTCACCGGAGGCCCAGCGTTCCTGTGCTACGCGGCGGGAGGAGGCAATGGCCTGCTGCGCGTCGTAGCGAACCTGCAGCATCTGTTGTGCTTCAAGGATTGCCTCGTAGCCCTTTACCACCTCAAAAGCGAGAAGCTGGTGCACCTCAACACGGTTGGCCTGTGCCATGGAGACCCCTGCCTCTGCGGCGCGGCGGCTGGCAGTATCGCGGCCACCGTTATAGATGCGATACTGCGTCTGCGCGGTAAGGCTGAGGGCGTCAGTGCGGCCGGGATCGTTGAAATCAATGGAGTTGTCGAAGGCCCCCTGATTGAGGATGTTGCCGAAGGAGTACATCGCGTTGTTGGTCATGGAGTACTCGCTGTTGAGATTGACCAGCGGGTAGTTGGTTGCGGCAGCCATTTGCGCCATGGCCTCGGCGGAGGCTATCTGCTGCAGGGCAATCTCTGTCTCCGGGCTGTTGCCAAGGGCAAAGGCGACTGCTTCCTCTGCGCTCCAGTGTGCGGGAATTATTTGCCGGGGAGGTTGTGAGTCGGTGGCTGCTGCGGCCTGAGTGAAAAGGGCAAGGCTCAGCAGCAGGGCAGGGGGCAGGACCTTGTTTCTCATTGGATCTCCTGAAAGTGTTGATATTTAATAAAATTGTTAAATACTATTCTTTCATATAACTCGTTTTTCATTATGTCAAGAAGTGGTGAAAAAGTCGCGATAATTCGAGGACGGAAACAGGTTACGGCTGTGCGGCGGAATTTTCTGCAAGACGGCGGCGGAGCAGCAGTCCGCTGGCGGCGGAGAGGCAGGTGAGGAATATGCCTGCGCAGGTGAGAGCCGTGGCGAGAGAAAAATGGCCGGAAAGGGCCCCGATGGCGGGGCCGAGGATGGAAAATCCTACTCGAATGATAAGGCTGCGGATGGAGAAGATGGTGGCACGGATGTCGGAGCTGCAGAACTGGTTGGTAATATTTTTCAGTACTGGAGTTGCATACCCGCGCAGGGCATAGAAGAAGAAGAGAAGGCAGAGTGCGGGCATAACCGGCAGCAGGCCGAGACCGATATAACCGCAGGGGATGGCGAGGGTGATGAGGGCGAGGGCCAGTTTGGGATTGAGGAGACGGTCGATGGTCGGTGTCCAGGCGGAAACAAGGGCGAGGAGAAGATTGAGGCCGACCCACAGCGAGGTGATGATTGTCGCGCCATACCCCTGTTTGACAAAGTAGATCTGCGCTGTCCATGCCATGCACAGCGTACAGATGCCGGTGACTGAAGATTGCAGGATGGCTGCGGCAAGGGGCTTGTTGACGACCAGGGCATGGCGGCAGACGGCGAGCAGGTTGGCGGGGCCGGGATGGCGCTGCATCTTCTCCACTGGCGGTTCAATGAGCAGCAGACTGGCCGGAATGGCGATGGCGGCAATGAGCGTCTGGGCCACATAGACGGAACGGTAGCCGAGGGCGGCGGCAAGAAGACCGCCGAGGATGGCAGCGGCTGTCTCGGCAAAGTTGCCGGAGGCGCTGATTCGTCCCTCAAAACGCAGATATTCCTCACGCCTTTTCGCGGCGTCAAGGGTGTCAAAGAGCAGGGCGGTGTCCGAACCGGAGATGAAACTGCCGCCAAGGCCGAGAATCACCTCGGCAGCGGCGAAACCGGCGAAGGAGCTGGAGACGCTGTAGACGACAAAACCGAGAGTACCGAGGATTGATCCGAGGATGAGACTCTTGCGTCGTCCGATGATGTCGGCTGTGTACCCGGAGGGAATTTCAAGGAAGGCGACGCTGAGGGAATAGACAGCCTGCAGCAGGTAGATGGACTCGGCATCAAGCCCGTTTTCGTTGTAGAAAAGAGCGACCACCGGCATGATCAACATCAGCCATTTGCTCAGTTTGAGAACGTACAGGGCGTAAATATTGCGCTGCCAGGGAAAGGGTACGGGACAGACCGGCTGCGCCTCAGGCGAAACCGGTCTGGGGGTGGGAGTGTCAGGCAAGCTCTTCGAGACCAGGTGCAGGGAACTTCCTGCACAGAGCGTCAATGGTTGCGAGGGAAGCACTGCGTACCGCTTCGTCTTCGGGTGCGGTGATCACCGCATTTATCAGTTCCGCTATCACTTTCATCTCCTGTTCTTTCATGCCGCGGGAGGTGACTGCGGGCGTGCCGAGACGGATTCCGCCCGGATCCATGGGCTTGCGGGTATCATAAGGAACGACGTTGGCGTTGAGGACGATGCCTGCGGCATCAAGTGCCTTTGCAGCGGCTTTGCCGCCAATGTTTTTACTCGCGAGGTTAATAAGCATCAGGTGGTTCTCGGTGCCGCCGGTAACCAGCTGGAAACCCCGTTTGCCGAGCTCCTCTCCAAGGACCTTTGCGTTTGTAACAATCTGACGGCCATAGGCCTTGAAATCGTCACTGGCAGCCTCTTTGAGGGCGACGGCAATTGCGGCGGTGATGTTGTCATGCGGGCCACCCTGGAGACCTGGAAAAACGGCCTTGTCGATTGCTTTGGCATATTTTTCTTTACAGAGAATCATTGCTCCGCGCGGGCCCCGCAGACTTTTGTGGGTGGTGGTGGTGACAACATCGGCATACGGAACCGGATTGGGATGAACTCCCGCAGCGACGAGACCGGCAAAGTGGGCCATATCCACCCAGAGGATGGCACCCGCTTCATCGGCAATCTCGCGGAATTTTGCAAAATCCATAACCCGCGGGTAGGCGGAGTGGCCAGCGATGATGATCTTTGGTTTCACCTCAAGAGCAATTTTGCGGATGGTATCGTAATTGAGGATGTCGGTGCCTTCCTCAAGGGCGTAGGCATGGGCATCAAAGAACTTGCCGGTGATGCTTACTTTGGCTCCGTGGGTGAGGTGGCCGCCGTGGGGCAGGGCCATGCCGAGGAAGGGGTCTCCCGGTTTCATGAAGGCGAGATAGACGGCAAGGTTTGCCGGGGAACCGGAGTAGGGCTGGACGTTGACGTGTTCCGCTCCAAAAAGTGCTTTGGCACGATTTATGGCAATGATCTCTATCTGGTCGATGATCTGCTGGCCTTCGTAGTAGCGGTGTCCAGGGTAGCCTTCAGAATATTTATTGGTGAGTACAGAACCTGTGGCCTGCAGCACGGCTTTGGAAACGTAGTTTTCAGAGGCGATCAGGCGAATTTTTCCAGCCTGACGTTTCTCTTCGGCATGAATGAGGGCGGCAATTTCAGGGTCAACAGTATTTATATCCATGGGTGTATCCTGTAGTGAAAGTTTACATGTAAGAGTTGGGAAAATAACCGAATCCGGCAATATAGCGCAGTCTGGTCTCTCTATAAAGTACTGAAATCTCCAAGGAGAGTTATAATTACGCAACATATTGAAAAGATTCAATAAATTTTGTTTCTCAGCCTTTGTTTGCAAAATACGGTGAGAAAGGAGACGTTATTATGCAGCTGTTTTTTAGAGAAAATCAGAAATCTGATCTGATGAGAAGCGATGGTGAAAAGGATGTCAGGGCACCTTGAAGAACCCCTCTTTCGTCATCCCTCGTTAGAGAAAAAAAATTTATCCTCCGACAAAGCGAGGAACGAGACGTCGAGGTAATCGCCAGGATTCTGTCGGATAATAAGTTTTCCTTTCTTATATTGAGGCGTTTTAGAAAATTGACTACACGCATGTGGCTGATATTGCGAGTATTCGTTATTTTGGAATAAAGTTGCTATGGGAAAAATGGTCTAAATCCGACAGACGGCTGGGCTCCGATATCAATCATGACTGTAATAAATTTCCTTCTGTGCCTCGAATATGAACAAAAATACAAGATTATTCAAGGTTCCTGTTATTCTGCTGATAAACTCATGTAAGTTGTTTTTTGGGGCGGAAATAAAGACTTGAACAAGAGAAAAAACTACTGCATGCCAGTACTTCCGGGCTTGCGGTTTTTTATGGTATAAGGTAAAAAATAAAGGTGTGTAATATCAGTTTCTGCGGATCTGCGTAGAGAAAACTAATTTAATCCTGCCTTTCAACAGCTCTCATGAAAACACTCCTTTCTCTTCTCGGAAGAACAGCTTTTTCAGTCTCAGTGATCGCTGCCTTTGTTGTGCCGGTTCTCTCCTTTGCCGCTCAACCGCAGGTGAAGTATGACCTGGTTTACCTCAATTCAGACGAACTCGACCGGGTTCTCGACTATAAGCAGGAACTGGAGAGTCTCTTCGATGATGCCATCAACGATAAAATGAAGGTGATGGGGAAAGGTTCGGAATACGCTCTCATCTACGACTGTAATTCCTCTCGGGAAAATGTCGAAAAAATCCGCAAAAAACATAGTAAAACGTTGCATGCAGCCGGTTTCAATGAGCCCTATGCCCTGCGTGACAACTTTTTTCATCTCCTTTATAATATTAGTTATTCTACAGGTAGAAACCTCGATGAGTTGAAAAATCTCTACTCCACCGTGTCCGAGAAGATTGGTTCGCAGCTTCACGATGACTTGTATATTGAACATAGCGACAGTGGCAATTACACCCTGGTCTATCACTATCGCGGAGAGCTGTGTCTGGCTCAAAAAACAGCCGATAAACAGGCTCTGGTGCTTGGTCAGGTAAATATTAAGCCGAAGATTGTCCCGGAAGATGGTGAAGATGTTGTTTACGGCGAGTCGAGTCGTATCAACGACGATCCTGTCGAGCAGCAGATTGTTGATGATATCAACCGTGACCGTCGCGGCCGCCTGATCATTAAGGCACGAAAGATCGTCAAATATCATATGAAGGTGAAAAATGGCGCTGTTGTTGCCCTCAGTGCCAATAAACATAAAGTGGAATATTCCCGGGGCCATCAGCCGGTGATTGCACCTCACCCCTTTGAAGTCGAGGGGAGTGGACAAGCCGGTACTCCTGTAACAAATGCGGCATTTATCCCCCCTCCCCCGCGACCTGATCCGGTATACCAGAGAGCGGGCGGCCCTCCTCCGCCGCCGCGTCACCTTGATTCCTTCAGCATGGGGCGGACGAATACGGCGTTGCAAAGGTCGATAGAGCATCATCTTGACACCCTGCGGAGCACAGGACAAATTCGTGGCGATGAAGCGACCGGCTGGATGGTGTATGACCTGCAACAGAATGAGAGCGTGGTTGATATCAACTCTGAGAAGCAGTTTCAGGCGGCGAGCATGATCAAGCCCTTTGTCGCGCTGGCCTTCTTTCACAGGGTGAAAGAAGGAGAATTAAAATATAGTTCGGAGGCACGGCGCAAGCTGAGCCTGATGATTCAGCACAGCAACAATGCTGCTACCAACTGGGTAATGAAACAGGTGGGCGGCCCCCTTGCCTGTGACAGGCTGTTGCGTAAATATTATCATAAAACGTTGCGCAATATTCATATCCGCGAATACATCCCAGCAGGAGGGCGTACGTATCGCAACACGGCAGCTCCTGCGGATTATGTGCGTTTTCTTCGTGCGCTGTGGGATGATAACCTCCCGAACAGCGGGGAGATTCGGCGTCTGATGGCATTGCCGGGTCGCGACCGTATCTACAACGGAACGTCGCTTCCCAAGGGCACTCTGGTCTATAATAAGACGGGTTCCACCGCTCACCTGATCGGTGATATGGGGATTCTTGTGCCGCAGACACAGAGCGGTCGACGTTACCCCTACATCGTGGTCGGGCTTATTGAGCGGAGTTCCCGTGCCTCAAATTACTCTGGATGGATGAACTCCCGTGGGAACATCATCCGCGAGGTCTCCACGCTGGTGTATAAAGATCTGAAGCGGGATCACCATCTGCGCTGACGGATGGGTCCGAGGGAATAAAAAAAGGGTGCATGGCTTTTAAAGCCATGTACCCTTTTTTTGTTTGTGTACAGCGGGAAAAACTCTTCCCCTATTTATATTTTCCCCGAATCACGCAGGGTGACTGTGCGGTTGAAGACCGGTTTTCCCGGCGCAGAGTCCCTGGAATCGACACAGAAATACCCCATTCTTTCAAACTGTACGGTGGTCCCGGGCTGGAGGTTGAGCAGTTCCGGTTCGGCAACGGCATTATTTACCACCTTGATGGAGTGTGGATTGAGCTGGTCAATGAAATCTACCTCGGAATTAGTTCCCGGATCGGAAACGCTGAAGAGACGTTCGTAGAGATTCACTGTCACTGTTTTGCCTTCACTCGCGGAGACCCAGTGAATGGTGCCTTTGACCTTGTGACCATCGACTGCAAAGCCGCCGCGGCTTTCAAGATCACATGTGCAGTGGATGGTGGTGATGTTGCCGTTGCTGTCCTTCTCATGGGAGGCGTACTGCACGAGGTATCCGTATTTCAGGCGTACTTCACGGCCGGGGCCGAGACGGAAATATTTCTTCGGCGGCTCCTCCATGAAATCTTCCCGTTCAATATAAAGTTCCTTCGTAAAAGGGAGCGGGCGAGTATCCGTCTCTGGATTCTGTGGATAATTTTTGCCATCCACCATATCCACCCTGCCCTCCGGGAAGTTGTCGATAATGAGTTTTACGGGGTCAAGGATACAGATGCGTCGCGGGGCGTTGACGTTGAGGTCGTTGCGCAGTTCATCCTCCAGTATGCTGAGGCTGATCAGACTGTCGCTTCTGCCAATGCCGATGGTGGCACAGAAGTTACGAAGCGAGGCTGGAGTGTAGCCCCGTCTGCGGATGCCTGAAACAGTGAGCATGCGTGGATCGTCCCAGCCGCTGACATGCTTTTCTTCCACCAGCCGCAGCAACTTGCGCTTGCTGGTAATGAAGTAACTCAGGTTGAGACGGGCAAATTCAATCTGTTGCGGATGGCAGGGGGTCTCAAGGGTCTCAAGCACCCAGTCATAGAGTGGCCGATGGTCCTGAAATTCCAGGGTGCACAGGCTGTGGGTTATTCCCTCCAGCATATCCGAAAGACAATGGGTGTAGTCATACATTGGATAGATATGCCACTCACTGCCGGTGCGATGGTGAATCGCGTTGAGAATACGATAGATGACCGGATCTCGCAGGTTTAAATTGGGAGATGCCATGTCGATCTTTGCCCGCAGGACATGGCTGCCCTCGGCGAATTCCCCCTCTTTCATCCTGGTAAACAGTTCTAGATTCTCTTCCACGCTGCGGTTCCGCCATGGGCTGTTTTTTCCCGGCGAGGTAAGTGTGCCGCGGTATTCACGCATGTGCTCAGCGTCCAGTTCGCAGACGTAGGCTTTCCCCTTCTTGATCAACTCAAGGGCCAGCTCGTAGAGCTGCTGGAAATAGTCCGAGGCGTAGTGAACGTCGCCTGCCCATTTGAATCCCAGCCACTCCACATCGCGTTTGATGGCCTCGACGTACTTTTCCTCTTCTTTACTCGGATTCGTGTCGTCAAAGCGCAGATTGCAGCGGCCGCCAAACTCCTCGGCGATGCCGAAATTGAGGCAGATTGACTTGGCGTGGCCAATATGCAGAAAACCGTTGGGCTCCGGTGGAAAACGGGTTACGGATTGTTTATGTTTGCCAGTCTTCAGATCATCAGCAACGATTTGACGGATAAAATCAAGAGGTCTTTTTTCTTCGGTATTGTCGCTCATATCAGGTTTCGCTGTAAAAGGTTTCAGGTAATTCAAGCGTAAAAGCTGTCAATTTTCTGCAGTCGCTGGATTACCTTCTGCTGGCCAATGAGTACTAAAATATCAAAGAGTGACGGGCCGGCAGCCTGGCCGGTAACCACGGTGCGCATTCCGTTTATAATAATTCCCGGCTTCACCCCCAGTTCCTCAGCATAAGCTTTGGCAATATCTTCGGTCTTTTCGATTGTCCACTCTTCAGGGGAGAGTGCTTCGTAACGGCTGGCAAGTTCCGGGAACCACTCTTTCAGGCTCTCGTTTTTGAGGATATTTTTCTTCAGCGGCTTCTCATCAACGGTATAATCGTCGGCAAAATAGGCACGACCGAGGGATGCAAAGTCCTTGAGGGTGTGAAAGCGTTCGCGGATGAGGTCGAGGGTCTTGAGGTACCATTCTTTACGGTCGCCGGCGTACTCCTTCTGCCACAGATTTTCGGCTTCGAAATCCTTGCGGACCATCTCGCCAATCTCTTCAATGGGCATGGTGCGCAGGTAGTGCTCATTCATGGAAATTGCCTTCGGATCGGTGAAGAACTTGGGGTCATCCTTGTGAAAATTGAACACTGCACTGGAGCGATTGATACGATCAAAGGAGAAAGCCTTGATAAGCTCCTCTTTGCTGTAAAACTCCTTGTCGTCCCCGGCGGACCAGCCGAGCAGGGCGAGAAAGTTGTTCAGTGCCCAGGGAATGAAGCCGTGCTCCTTGTAAAACTGCACCGCGACAATCTCGCCGTGACTGCGCTTGGAAATCTTTGCCTTCTTGTTATCCAGCGTCAACGGCATGTGGCCGAAACGGGGCAGGGGTGCACCGAGGGCTTCATAAATCAGAACCTGCTTGAGAGTGTTGGTCATGTGGTCCTGCCCACGAACTACGTGAGTGATGCGGTCGCGGATATCATCCACCACATTGCAAAGAAGATAGAGCGGTTTGCCGTTGGAGCGGACGAGAACAAAGTCTTCAATCTCGGAATAACTGGCGGCAATGCGGCCCATGATAAGGTCGTCGTAGGAGATCTCTCCCCCGCATTGGGGTACTTTAAAACGCAGGACACTCGGTATCCCGGCAGCCTCTTTTTCGGCAATCTGCTCTGCAGTGAGGTGACGGCAGGTACCATCATAACCGACATTTGATTTTTTCGCGGCCATTGCCGCTTCCCGTTTGGTCTCAAGCTCCTCTTTCGTGCAGAAGCACTTGTATACTGCACCGGATTCCAGCATCTTCTGTGCGGCAGCGCGATGGTCGGCTTCAAAATCAGTCTGGAAGTAGGGCCCCTCATCAAAATCAATGCCGAGCCACTCAAGGCCCTCAATGATTCCATGAATAGACTCATCGGTGGAACGTTCAGTATCGGTATCTTCGATACGGAGAATCAGCTTGCCGCCGGTTTGTTTTGCGTAGAGCCAGTTGTAGAGGGCAGTGCGTGCACCGCCGATATGAAGGTAGCCCGTGGGGCTGGGTGGAAAACGAAGTCGAGTCTCACTCATGTTCTGCTCCTGTTTGCAGGGTTGTTAAAATCTCTTTTTATATCACTATGAACCGGGAATCTCAACCTGAATAGGAAAAGCATTTTTGTACCTTGATTTCACCCTGTGAAATTCCTATAAGTCTTTGGATTCATTTAATGGACTCTGGGAAAAGGTACTTTGTGCTGCCTCGTTCCATGGGGTGGTATTATCTTGTTTTACGGTTTCGGCGGCAGGGGTGAGAAGCCACGAAGGCGTTTTTGAAGAGAGACAGGCAGTAAAAGAAACGAATCACGGTAAACGAATCTGGAGGAAGTAAGATGACTGATCAGAAAAAAGAAAGTGCTGGTGACAGGGACTGTTGTAAAGGAAAAGTTCCAAACAGGGAGGGGAAATGTGTCATGCCGGAGGTGACTTTTTCTGCATTCATTCTATCATTGAATACCTCTGCACTCTATCATCTCGGTGACATTGCGGATCCTGATACCGGAAAAACCGTGGTTAACCTTGACCTGGCGAGGAATGCCATTGACAGCCTCACCGTGATCCAGAACAAAACAACAGGCAATCTTACGAATGAAGAGGACCAGCTGCTGAAGAGCATTCTCTATGATGCAAAACTGCGGTTTGTTCAACACGTGAAGAAGAGCTGAGTCCCATGCGTTTTGAGGCACCGGCCAAAGTTAATCTCTTCCTGTATGTGACCGG
>JALNVI010000054.1 GCA_023231425.1 Desulforhopalus sp.
AAACGCGAAAACTTTTTGGGAAAAAAAACGGAAAGGCGGGAAAGGCAAAGGTCTTTGTAGAGACGACCAATGTGGGCATCTCCAACACAACAGATTACACTTCAGAACTCAGCCGCCATTCTCCAGATTCCTCTGGTTCTGCCCCCCTCTTCTCTCTCCTCCCATCAATTCCTTGAATCTGCGAAGAGGACAAAGACAGTCAAAAAATTTAAGGAGAAAACCCTTAAACATCTTATTGCCTTCAGCGATTCTCCACCCGTCTGCATAAGATCATTTTTAGTATCTGCCTTGTAATCCACAGCATCACAAAGCAGATCCCCATGAAGAGTACATGGGACAAATAGAAGTAGAATGCATATCCGTAATGTGCATACATCTTGATCGAAGCCGTAGTCATAACCGCTGAAGGGAAGATAAACGCCCAGGAAGAGGTGTAAAATTTCAGATGGATAAATTTTTTATAGAGAACGAGAGTTAAAAACGTAAAAGCCAGCCCCACATTATATAAAAGGGTGACAAAGAAATCATAGTGATCACCGAATATACTGAGGTACGAGACCACTGCAATTGCCGGAGGAGCAATAAAAATGAACAGGAGAGGTCGAAGATTCTCTTTCAGCTGGTCGCAAAAAATAATACGGTAGAGCAATATTGGCGTGAGAATTATCCAGAAGAAAAAACCAATACTGAAAAAGAACTCTAAAAAAGGCTGCGACACAATCCCCCTGCCACCAAAGGGTACTATCAGGTTCCCAACTACGGGGATCAGCCAGGCAGGTGTGGCATATTGCAGGTCAATATCTGAATTAACCCAGAAGGCGAGACAATAAAAGGTGACGAGGACCTGCAGCACCGTTCCAGCCCACCAGACAACGTTTACGAGCGGGAGATGAAATACAGAGAGAATGGTTGCAATTAAAAGAAATGAAACCGGAATGCAGCCGGAAAATGCAAGGATAACAGGATTATTCAGCTCCTCTGCAACAGACTCACGACAGAACAGGATCTTGAGGATAAAGCCTGCTGTAATGAAGAGAAAAGCCCCGATACTGATTACAGCTGCGGCCTGACTGATGATGGCGGGATAGTGTAATACCTGGACAGCCTGTACGGCCATGAGGGTAAAACCTGACAATCCCATTACGGAAGAAAATAACGCCACCGAAAAACGTCGTAAATCTGGAGTCTGCATATCCATATAGTAAGTAAGGAGTCCTTTATGGGTTGCCTGATTCTTGTATTTTTACCCTTCGCCAAGCAGTGCAAGCCCAAAACCGGCGAACGCAAGGGCTGTAATTTTATTAAAAAAGGCCATCGATCTCTTTTTTGCCAGACATGCGGACAGTGACGAAGCCAGCACTGCATAGGTGGAGAGCACAATACAGGAAATGCCTTCTATGGTGAAGATAAGCGTGAGAAACTGCGGAACATACGCCCTTGTGGGATCGATAAATTGCGGAAAGAGCGCAACAAAGAAAACTATCGCCTTCGGATTTGTTATCCCTACGCCAAAGCCCTCCTGGAAGATTGACAGGAGTTTCCTGTCGTTTTTTTCCTCTTTCCCAAAAGCTGCGCCTGCATCAAAGGCCGGAGCTCTCCACACACGCACTCCCAGATAAATCAGATAGCAGCTGCCGATCAGCTTTAGAAGGGAAAACAGCGTGGCAGAAGCAACAATAACAGCTCCCACACCAATCGCACAAAGAGTTGCCAGAAGAACCATGGCACAGAAGTTGCCGATCACGTTCACAATGGCAACTTTATATCCGTAGCGAATGCTGTTTCTGATCGTTAACACAACAGCAGGACCAGGGATTGCGGTTATAACAATCGCGAGGATCAGGTATTTGACATATTCATTTATCATTGTTTTCCAAATGTTCTTTTTGCACACCCCGGTTCTTTTTCTGCTTCACACACCCTGCAACATTTGTGTTTACAATACTTCTCCCTAATTTATATTTGTACTTTAATTTGCAGGAGCAGAGCCGGAGCCTTCTCCCACCACATCTGAACAATCCGTTATCATGCTATGACAGCGCAGATTTCTCTGCTCACCTCTGAAAGCAGACTGTCCGCACCCCTCCCCAATAAGGACCCTCTTTTGGGGAAAATCTATTGACAAAAAACCTCCTGTGAATAAAGATAGTAATTGATTACTTACTTTATTTGCAGGAGGTTCACATGACTGCACCAAGGAGACATCTTCCCGCTGCAGAGCGAAGAGTGATAATTGTTGAGACCGTTATCAAGCTGGCAGGAGAACAAAACCCGAGTGATATCACCACTGCGGCCATAGCCGAACATATGGGTCTGACCCAGGGCTCACTTTTTCGACATTTCCCCAACAAAAATGCTATTTTTGAGGCTGTAATGGAATGGGTCGCTGAACACCTGCTCTCCCGTATTGAAGAGGCAATACATGCGCAGCCCTCCCCCCTCAAGGCCTTGGAAAATATGTTCATGGCCCATGTGGATTTTATCACAGAGCATCCGGGTATTCCCCGCATTCTGTCCGGTGAATTACAACGCGCTGAAGAAACCAGGCCGAAACAGATCGTGCAAACGCTTCTCCACCGTTACGGGGAGCACCTTCACCATCTGCTTGGAAAAGGAAAAGCCTGCGGGGAACTTGATCAGGAGCTGGACAGCGACGCAGCGGCCACCCTCTTCCTCGGCACCATTCAGGGACTGGTAATGCTGTCGTTAATCGCCGGGGATGCAAATCAGATGAAAAACAAGGCAAAGAAAGTCTTTGTCATCTATCAACGTGGTATCAGGAGTTCATTATGAAGAAATTCCCTTTCCAGAAACGGACACTGGCACTCATTGCTGTACTTGTTCCTCTGCTGGTACTTTTTGTCTATGTGGCCCTGCGCTCCGGACCGCTTGCCCCGGTCTCGGTGGTATTAACGACCGTTGAGGAGAGCGAAATCTCACCGGCAATGTTCGGCATCGGGACCATAGAAGCTCGTTACACGTACAAAATTGGTCCGACGTCTGCAGGCCGGGTCAAACGTCTGGATGTCAACACAGGAGATTATGTCAAGGCGGGGCAGGTGCTTGGCGACATGGACCCGGTAGATCTTGATGCCCGTATCAGGGCTCAGGATGCGGGTTTTAAAAGAGCAGCTGCACTGATAAGCGAAGCGCAGGCGCGTAAGGATTATGCACAGACACAGTCTTCACGTTACAACCTGCTACTCAAATCCCGCGCCACCAGTAAAGAACTGGCAGCCGCAAAACGGCAGGAATTACAGATAGCAGCCGCAGGACTGACTGCAGCCCGGGAGGACTTGTCCCGTACAGCTGCCGACCGCAAAGCGCTCCAGGCACAGCTCAATAATTTATTATTGCTTTCACCCGTTGATGGTCTCGTTGTTTCACGGGATGCCGACCCGGGGACCACTGTGGTCGCGGGTCAGTTTGTCGTGGAAATCATCGACCCGACCTCCCTGTGGATTAATGTCCGCTTCGATCAAACTCGTGCGCGGGGCCTCGCCGCAGGATTACCAGGCCAGATCACATTACGATCCCGGTCAGGTGAATTTCAGACAGGACGTGTTCTGCGCACCGAACCCCTCGCCGATGCGGTCACGGAAGAAACTCTGGCCAAGGTTGTGTTCGATCAGATCCCTGAGCCATTGCCACCAATCGGCGAACTTGTAGAAGTCACAGTGACCCTGCCGAAAATGGCAGCGGCAGCGGTTATCCCCAATGCTGCAATTCATCACATTAATGGCCAGCCGGGCGTGTGGAAACATGTAAATGGCCATCTTCAATTCACCCCGATTACACTGGGGGAATCTGATCTGGAAGGCCGTGTACAGGTACAAAAAGGGCTGAAGAGTGGTGACCAGATAGTGCTTTACAGCGAAAATGCCTTGAAGGAACACAGCAAGATTCGCATCGTTGATCATATAGCGGGGGTAACACAATGATCAGCCTGGCCGGGCGCGACATCATGCATTCCTGGGGGAAGTTTGTTTTTACCGGCATGGGCCTCGGACTTCTCATCGGCGTTACCCTTTCCATGGCTGGCATCTATCGCGGGATGGTCGATGATGCCCGGGTTCTGCTCGAGAACAGCGGGGCTGATCTCTGGGTGGTCCAAAAGGATACCCTTGGCCCTTATGCTGAATCCTCAAGCATATATGATGATTCCTGGCGCGGGATTCGCAGTATATCGGGCGTGGCAGATGCCGCCGACATCACCTATCTCACCATGCAGGTGCGTCGAAAAGGAGTTGATGTCCGCGCCATGGTTACCGGTATCACCGCCGGGGGACCCGGAACCCCGGGCTGGCCGCCTTATCTGATCGGCGGACGACAGATTACCCGTGGACATTATGAAGCAGTAGCTGACATCGCTACCAAATTTAAACTGGGAGAACGTATCAAGATTCGCCGCAACCACTACACCATCGTCGGCCTGACCAGGAGAATGGTCTCTTCCAGTGGGGACCCAATGGTGTTCATTCCGCTCAAAGACGCGCAGGAAGCCCAGTTTCTAAAGGACAATGATGCCATCCGGGAACAGCGCCGACGGACGGAGGAGAACTCGGCGTTCAACCGTCCGGGGGTACCCGGTTTACTCGACGCAATTATTGCCTCGCAAAGTATCAATACATACGTCAACGCTGTTTTGGTGAGGGTTGCAACAGGCCATAATCCGGACGAAGTGGCAGAGTCAATCCGCCGATGGAAGCATCTCACGGTCTACACCCGCAGTCAGATGGAGGAGATCCTCGTTGGCAAGCTGATTGCCACCTCGGCAAAACAGATTGCCATGTTCCTCATTATTCTTTCCATTGTGAGCTCAGCTATTGTCGCCTTCATCATCTATACGCTGACGATGGGAAAAATCCGTGAGATAGCCGTGTTGAAACTCATTGGAACAAAGAACCGCACCATTGTCGGCCTGATCATGCAGCAGTCCATTGCTCTGGGCCTGATCGGCTTTGTGGTGGGAAAGATCACGGCAACCCTGTTGATGGCACCCATTTTCCCCAAGCATGTGCTTTTGGAACCCCTCGACTCAATTTTTGGTTTTATCGCCGTCGTTATGATCTGCATACTCTCAAGCATCATATCTATCCGCGCCGCACTCAAGGTTAATCCGGCCGAAGCCATAGGAGGCTGACATGACAGAGAAAGGGATTACTATCGTCGGGGTAAAAAAACGCTATGGCAGTGGAGACACTGCTGTAGAGGCCTTAAAAAATGTCAATATGCACGTTGCACCCGGCGAAGTCGTTGGACTGATTGGGCCTTCGGGTTCCGGGAAGAGTACGCTGCTTAAATGTCTCGGAGCTGTAATTGAGCCCACTGCCGGACAAATGATGCTCGGAGATGATCTCATTTATGATAATGCCTGGAGGGTAAAGGATCTTCGAGCATTACGACGCGACCGCATCGGCTTTGTCTTTCAGGCGCCCTATCTCATCCCTTTCCTCGATGTTACCGACAACGTCGCACTGTTGCCCATGCTTGCAGGAAAACCCAACGCCGAGGCGCGGAAACAGGCAAGAGAATTGTTTAAAGCTCTTGATATCGAGCATCGCGCCAAAGCCATGCCATCCCAGCTCTCCGGTGGTGAACAACAGAGAGTGGCTATCGCGCGCGGCCTGGTGAATCGTCCCCCCGTGATACTGGCCGATGAACCAACCGCCCCGCTTGACAGCGAGCGCGCGCTGGCTGTTATCAGAATTTTGAACGAAATGGCGCAAAAATTTGCAACCGCAATAATCGTCGTCACCCACGACGAAAAAATCATTCCCACGTTTAAACGCATTTATCATATTCGTGACGGAGTGACTTATGAAGAAAAGGGTGAAGGGCGCAGCTTCGAATAAAATCCATGCAGGCGCCATGGGGGCGCGTCCTCTTTCACTGCCGGGAAAAACAAAAACCGGTAAGACATTTTTTTACCGCGAAGAACGCGAAGGAAGGGAGACGGGAGAAAGGGAAAGGCGGTAAGACAAAGACCTGGTGGCCAACGAAACACGCTAAATCCTTTGGCTGTTCCGTCTTTTTCAAGAACACCTTGAAACAGTCTCATTCCACAACGGACGACATGGAGTTTTGTTGCCCTGTTCTTTCCTGCCTCCTGTCTCCCGCCTCCTTTCTCCCTTTTTGTCTTTAGGGTACCTTGAAGAACCTTGTATTTCGTTCATATTCGATCTTTCCCGAAGATCATGAGGACAAAGAGAGAAACATGTCAGGCCTCGAAACCTGGTTTAATATCGATCACCGGCGTTCCATCCAGCATATCAGCTCCAAGAAATTCTATCCTGCCATCTGCTATCCTGACTATCTCCACAGTGGTAATTCCCAAAGAATTTGGCCGGTCCGGCGACCGTGTTGAAAAGACCCCCCGTGGTTCGGGGGATTTTCTCGCTGCAGTTATAAGCGTATACCCTTTTGAAAGATGAAAATTAAAAATAACGGTGATCTTCATACCAGCTTTCAGGTCCCGGATCCCATCTTTAAACTCAGGGAGAATCTCTATGGTCCCACAACTTCCCGTTGATTCCCTCCCCTGAAAAGGTGTCCCTGCTCGACTGGTGTACTTCGATCTGATGTAACCCACTGGTTTTATGATAATTTCGTCAGCCATTTTTTATCCCCTTTACCTGCGATTTTAACATTGGTTTGATCTGACATTCCCTGTAAAAGAGTAAAACTTCTGGAATGTACTGTCTATCTTTTACCAGACGCCCCATTTGGACGTCCCTATGTTTCCCGGCAACGAAGGATTATTCTGTAAATAATGAGATTGCTTCACCCTGAGTACTCTCTGAAGGGGACCTTAAAACAGCTTGTATTTCGTTCATATTTGAGGACAGGAGGAAATTTACCACAGCCATATAATTGATATCTCGACGTCTCGTTCCTCTCTTTGTCGGAGGATAAATTTTTGACTGTAACGAAGAAGATGGGCGAAAGACTGATTATTCAAGGGACCCTGATGTATGATTTCCTTGCCCCCCTGAAGCGCACAATATAAGATATGGGGTGCAGGACATTGTAAAAGCGGTAAAAACTTCTGACTGGCATTCTCCTCTTATCGGGCTTTGAAATGAATCCAACGCTGAAAACAAACCTTGGCTCCCCCCAACCTTTCGGTGTCTCCCCAAGTAACGACGGGCAGGGACTTAATTTCGCCATCTTCAGTCGTCACGCCACCGGGGTAAAACTGGTTATAGAAACCCCCGCTGATAACGAGAACTGGCATTGTTGTGAAATTCCACTTCTCAAAGAGAATCGTACTGGTGATGTGTGGCATATCCAGATCAACGGTCTCCCTGAGCATTTTACCTATGGCTATCGGATGGAGGGACCAAACGAGAGGGAAAAAGGTCACGTCTTCAGGCCCGACAGGATTCTCCTTGATCCCTATTCCAAGATGCTTGTTCCCAGAGCCTGGGCCGAAAAGAGTTCTTTCGGCGACCGTCCGCGCTGTATCTATCGTCAGGATACCTTCGACTGGCAAAGAGTTCCTTCTCCGAAAAACGAACTGACAGAAACGGTGATCTACGAACTGCATGTCCGTGGCTTCACCTTTGGCAAAGGCTCTGATGTTGAATCACCCGGAACCTTTGCGGCTATTATAGAGAGAATTCCCTACCTGCAGGAACTTGGGATAACAGCCGTGGAATTGATGCCGGTTAACGCCTTTGATGAAACCGATGTTCCCTTTAACGATCCCCTGGAAAATCGCCCACTGCTCAATTTCTGGGGTTATAACCCCCTCTCCTTTTTTGCACTCCACCCCAGTTATGCCGCCAATCCGGACAATATCCTCGTTGAATTTAAAACCATGGTTCGCGAACTCCATCGTGTGGGCATAGAGGTCTATCTCGATATGGTTATCAACCACACCGGAGAGGGAAATTATGACGGCACAACGTCAAGTTTCCGAGGAATTGACAACACTATCTTTTACCTTCTCGACAAGGATGGAGACTATCTTAATTATTCTGGTTGCGGCAACACAGTGAACTGCAATCATCCAGTGGTCCGGGCAATGATTTACGACGTACTGCATTACTGGGCCGGGGAGATGCGAGTTGACGGCTTTCGTTTCGATCTTGCCTCCATTTTTTCCCGTGGGCAGCGCGGCGAGGTTCTGGTTGAGGCGCCTCTGGTGGATCGCCTTGCCGAAGATGCCCTGCTCCGCGACGTTAAACTCATTGCAGAGGCATGGGATGCCTCCGGGCTCTATCAAGTCGGCAGTTTTTCCTCCAACTGGCGCTGGGGAGAATGGAATGGGAAATTCCGCGACGATGTCCGCACCTTTATGTCAGGCAGAGAAGGAACTGTAAGCAATCTGGCCACCCGTATTGCGGGCAGCTCCGACCTCTATCAGAACTCTGGCAAGAGTCCTGTGAATTCAATTAATTTTATCACATCCCACGACGGTTTCAGCCTCTACGACCTGGTAAGTTATAATGAGAAACACAATGAAGCCAACGGCGAGAATAACCGAGACGGCGACAACAACAATCTCAGCTGGAACAGCGGCGAAGAAGGACCAGTGAAAAACGCAGCCGTCAACGTCCTTCGTTTGCGCAGAATGAAAAGTTTTATGCTCATACTCTTCCTCTCACAGGGAGTACCCATGCTCTCCGCTGGCGACGAAATGGCCCGAACCCAGCACGGCAATAATAATGCCTGGTGCCAGGACTCTCCCTTGAGCTGGATCGACTGGACAATGCTGCAAAAAAATATCGATTTAACCCGCTTCGTTCAGTGCGCCATCGCTCTGCGGCAACGCTATAAAGTTTTTGGTCGGAGTGTATTTTTCACAGAAGAAGGGCAACAAAGCAGTATTCAATGGCAATACCTTAATCCGGGACAGGTGGACTGGAGTGATCATTGTCATGGCCTCGCCTTTCTACTGGAAAGCAAAGAGAGCAGCGAGCCTGCGATGTTCTTTGTCATGCTTAATGGTGCAGGCCAGGAACTGGAATTTACCCTGCCGAAACCTCCGGCTGTTCAAGAGTGGTATCTCCTGCTCAACAGCTGTGCAACGGCACCGCAAAAATGTATGGAGATGACGGAGCAGAATCGTATAACTCATAAGGAATTTGTTATTCCGCCATTTGGGGCAGCACTTTTACAGGCAAAGATAAAAGACGTCCTGAAAGCTTGAGTATTTTCACCTGTTTTTCTTAAATTCTTAAAAAACCGTGGGAAATCAAAAATCGGCAAGACATTTTTTTTCACCGCAAAGAACGCGAAGGAAGACAAAAATATTTGAAAATAAAGATTTTTTAAATTTAAAGCGAGGAACGAAAAAGGGGAGGCAGGAGAAAGGAGACAGTCAAAAAACGGAAAGCCAAAGACCAGGGAACCTGTTAAACACGCCAAAGCTTTTATATGGGTACCTTGAATAACCCCTATTTCGCCCATCTTCTTCGTTACAGTCAAAAAGATTTATCCTCCGACAAAGCGAGGAATGAGACGGCGAGGTAAACGCTCTACTCCGAGAGCAAACATGGCTGTAATAAATTTTCTCCTGTGTCTTGAATATGAGCGAAACACAAACTGTCTCAAGGCACCCATATATAAAAAGCCTTTTTTTCGCATGTTGCGTGTCTTTCATCAGCAAAAGAATCTTTTCGTTGTTCTGTCTTTCTCAAGAACACCTTGAAACAGCCTCATCGCACAACGGACATCATCGACTTTTGTTGCCCTCCTTTTTCCTGCCTCCTTCCTCCCTTCGTGTCTTTATCTTTTTCCATTTCAACGAAAATACTCCAGAGCGACGTAACTTCTCAACGTGAAAAAAAAAGTGCCTTGACTACCTGAAATTCAGGCAGTCAAGGCACTTTGCATCAAACTTTAACTCTCACGCAATCAGGAAGGCATATACTCATTCTCTTTCTGATTATGGCGGGAAGAACGTTTCCCTTTTTGCTTATGTATCGGGCTGGACGGTTTTGCCTGTCCACCACCAAAGGCATTTCTTTCACTTTTGCCTTGTTGACCAGTTACCTGATTCTGTTGTGACGGGCGCCGTTGACGGCGAGGCTGGTCTGATGAAGAGGTCCCCTCCCCACTCGACAGCTGGTCTTGATTTCGTGTCGCCTGCATCGGTCTTGTATTCGGTTTCCGGGGACGGCGGGCAGCAAAGGAGTCTGCCTTCTGTCCACGTCCATTACTATTATTATTACGGGCTGGACGAAAAGAGCGAGCAGCGCTCTCATCACGTCCTTCTGTATAAGCAGCCGTGTTTGCAGTATAAAACTCTTTCAAGGAAGCCAGTTCCGGCTGATTTAAAGCAACCCGACCTTCCAGCTGCCGCTGCAGATTACGCACAAGCCGAATGTCTTTTTCTGTAGCAAAGGTCCACGCTTCACCGGAACGCCCTGCTCTGCCGGTACGTCCTGTCCGATGGGTATAAACCTCTTCGTTTTCCGGCATATCAAAGTTAATCACATGGGAGAGATTTTCGACATCAAGCCCACGGGAAGCGATATCCGTGGCAACGAGAATCTTAAACGTCCCCTTTTTAAATCCATCCAGCGCTTTCTGCCGTTGTCCCTGTGAGAGGTTTCCCTGAAGAGACGTGGCAGAATAACCAGCTTGTTCCAATTGGATCGCCAGACGCTTTGCCTTCATCTTGGTCCGGGTAAAGACGAGAGCGGAAGCCATTGTCCCCCCCGCCAGCAGAGATTTGAGCAGTGCGGTTTTGTGGCTGACAGGAATACGATAGAAACTGTGGTGAATATTTTTCACTGCTTTTTTGTACTCTATTTCCACAACCATCGGTTTTTTGAGAAGATCATCAATCAGATTATGAACTTCTCTCGGCATGGTGGCAGAAAAGACCAGATTTTGCCTCTCTGCAGGAAGCTTCCCGATAATGCGTCTGATATCCGGAAGGAAACCCTGGTCAAGCATCTGGTCTGCTTCGTCCAGAACGAAAGTCTGTACGTTGCGCAGGTCAAGACAACGATCATTGGCAAGGTCAAGCAAACGGCCAGGGCAGGCAACAAGAATATCCACGCCCCTTCTCAGTTTACTCACCTGGGCAGCGCGACTCACTCCGCCGTACGCTACGCCACTGAACAAATTAAGTGAACGGGTGAATTTTTCCAGATAACTGTGGGTTTGTTCCGCAAGTTCCCGGGTAGGAGCAAGAATAAGAGCACGGATGCGATGTTTCTTATCCTTGTCTGCACCAAGCTGCTGCAGAATGGGCAGAGTAAAGGCAGCGGTTTTCCCCGTTCCGGTCTGGGCAAGACCAAGAAGATCTTTGCCATCCAGTATCGGTTTGATAGCCTGTTGCTGGATAGGAGTGGGGGTTGTGTAGCCAAGATTCTTCAACGTGGCGGCAATGGACGGGCTAAAATTAAAATCTTCAAAACTATTCATATAGTACAGCTCCTGAACATGACAGTACGAATGAACTATGCCTCGTGCCATGTTCAGCGTCTTATGCTCTTTAAAAATGTGCCGATTTCGGCAATGTCGTTCGCGTGTTCCTGCTGCCAAGACGGCAGCTCAAGAGGAGGATTCTGAATGTTTTACAAACATCAAATTCAGGAGATCCTGTTGAAAGGAAGGAAATATAGAGGGAACGTAATGGAGCAGTCAATATATAGATATTTTATAAAAATGCAACTCTTTTCTGATATTTTTTTTGGGAGAACTTTATTGTCAGGCAAACGATTTGATAAAATCTCAGACATTTCCCTCTTTAAATGCTTCCCCGATGCCAGTCCGTTTACCACCTTTTCAGGGGATGCCCTGCCAGTCCTGTGGCCAAAGAGCTCTCCGCAGCATTCTCCGCAGCATATCGTATTGCATAATACATAAGGGTACCTTGAATAATTTTGTATTTCGTTCATATTCAAGGCACAGGATGAAATTTATTACAGCCATGACTGATATCGGAGTCTACGAGTCTGTCGGATAATAAACGCTGCTTCTTATAAAGGCGTTTTTTTTGAAATGAGATACACGTATATGACTGATATTTCGAATATTTACTATTTCCGATAACGCCAACATGAGAAAAGTGGTCTAAATCTGACAGGCTCATAGTAACTTACCTCGACGTCTCATTCCTCGCTTTGTCGGAGGATAAACTCTTGACTGTAACGAAGAAGATGGGCGAAATAGGGGTTATTCAAGGTTCCCATAATACGTGATGCTTACATCTTTACCTGCAGCGAAGAGGACGGGCAAAAAACGGATTGTTCGATGTTGCCTTTATCAGAAAAGTGAGAGCAAAAGCTGTTATTGTTGCCACCTTTTTGGGATTGAACCCCTGCAGAATCATGAGCGGAGAGAGAACCCCTCCCCCTCCGACGCCAGGCAGCCCTGAAAGAAATCCCGCCAGCACGCCCGTAAGTAGAGGACCAACAACCGGTTTGTCTTCCCGGTATTGATCCGCATATTTCGCACCTCTGAAAAACAACATCATTATTCCTGCGAAACAGAGAAACGTGATGAAGACGATAAGCAGGCAGCGGGTTGGTATCAAATGGCCGGTCCAGGCACCGAGGGGGGCAAGGAGAGTGGAGGAGAGAATGATTGGCACCCCCAGACGAAAATTCAGGCGCTTATTTCTGATATTCGAATATGTGGCACCAATCATGCTTACGCCATTGACGAACAGACCAACAGACCTTGCCTGAGCAAACGGCAAGCCAATCCAGTCAAGAACAGGAATGAGCACCAGAGCGGAGCCCACTCATCCCAGAGCAAAAATGAACCTCAGCACAAAAGAAACAATAGAAATTATAATAACGGTAGTCACCATTTTCACTCACCAGCCTGATTTGTTTCACAGGAAAAAATCCGGTACCTGCATATCTTTTACGCCAGTATTTTTGCCAGTGGACCAGGCTTGAGAACTGAAGCCATCTGTTCTGTAGATGCGGTCAGGCACTTCACTTCTTTAAAGCCATTCGCCATCAGAAAGGCGTACGCCACTGCACCACGGAAAATTGACGAACAAAAGGCAACAATGCATTTGTCTTTTGGCAGTTCACCTTTACGGGCAGGCAGTTCATTTACCGGGATATTGGTCGCAAAGGGGAAGGCCAGGTGTTGTATTTCCCGTGCTGTACGGACATCCAGAAAAAAGAAATGATCGTTACCCAACGCCTTGCACATTGCATCGACACTCATTGAGTGTACGCCAGCACCAAGAAAATCAAAATCCATTTCTGCCAGCACTTCATCTAAACTGTCCATAATCGTCTCCAATATTGGTTGAGATATCTTAAAAATGGCCAGGAACATACCTGGCCTGTTATTAATTTCTTATAGAATATTCTGCGTTCATACTCCGCAAATTAATTGCTATAGATCAGAGATCTGGGGGGGATAATCCACCTTCTTAAGAAGGTTAATAAATACATTTTGAATAACACTATTTCTCATTTATCAAGATATAATTGTATCCTGATGCTTTCTACAAATAAAAACATTTTAGACTTTGTTTTATCAACATCATCTTTTGCTCTTTATTTACGCCTGAAACGATCACTCCTATTTCTCACGATATTGTCATCGGTAAAAGTTACAATTATATCCTTCTCACTTTTACAAGAATTATCGTCAAATCATATTTATTATCGGCTGTGCAACAAAATAGCGCCCAGGGATACCGATGCAGATACCTGCAAAATTGCGAAAAGAGCACTTCCTCTACGCCATCTACTAACACCTATCGTTGCTATCGTTATGAATAATCCCGAGGTGAATACTACAGCGTAAAAAACAGCTTTACGCCCCTCTATGACCAGCTTCCGGCCTGCAACGGAACTCACCAGCAGGGGTATTGAAGCGAGGTGACATGGACTGAAAAGCACGCTCACCATCCCCCACAAGAAACAACCGGCGCCTCCTATAAGAAGACCCTGACTCATCCATGAATTGATTGTTAAAAAGATCTGATCCATAATTATTTAACACCACGTTTCTGCAATTCAGCAACGATCCATCACTTGCCAGCAAAGATGCAGACTCTGTGGGAGTTACGGGGGCGTAAACTCGTTGGCGAGTTATACTTCTCAGAACTCATAACACCATTAACTACCGAGTAAAAACGGTCTTGAACCGCCTGGACACCAAGTGCTGAATCGCTGGCCTGCAGGCTGTCCAGCGTTGTGACTGGCTGTTCCTTAAGGGCCGCAAAAAGATCCGCCATGGTCATTGCTTTTGCAGGAGTAACAATGCAAAGCAAACCCCATGAATATATATGCGTGATTTTCATGCCGCCCCCTTCTGTTATTGATTTTTTTACTGACGGGAGAAAGCTCAGCTTATCCACTTTTCGACATCAGACTGTTTGGGGATATTCCCCACCGATTTCACCTTGCCGTCAACCACCACGGCTGGAGTTGAGAAGATGCCCAGCTGAGCAATTTCCTGAAAATCGGTGATCTTAAGAATTGTGGCTTCGATTCCTTTTGCAGCCACAGCTGCCTTAACAATTTTTTCTGTTTTCTCGCAGGAAGCACACCCTGGTCCACATACTTTAATTTCCATATCGTTCCTCATGTTGTTGTGGGAACCTCGAAGAACCTTGTATTACGTTCATATTCGATGTCCCCTTGTGTTGTGAATTCATCCTCACCGGTATGAAACTGCATACTGACTGTCATCAAAAAATCAGATTAAATAAAAACCCCGTAAATAAGATGCCGCTGCCAACCACCCCGATAAAGACAGCTATCAGTTTAAGTTTGAGCACTTTTCGCAGAATAACCATCTCGGGCAGTGATAAGGCAATAACGCTCATCATAAAGGCAAGCACTGTACCAAGTGCGGCCCCCTTGCCGAGAAGCGCTTCTACGACCGGGACGATACCTGCGGCATTGGAGTACATGGGGATACCAACCACAACGGCGGCAGGCACCGACCACCAGGCATCTTTGCCCATGATGGTGGCCATGAAAGTTTCGGGTACATAACCGTGAATGGCGGCACCCACACCAATACCTGCAACTACATAGATCCACACCCTGCCAACGATATCCCGCACAGCTTCCAACCCGCGATCAATGCGATCGCGCCAGGTAAGAGTTTCTTCGACGACGACTGCTTCACCTGCCCGCAGTTCCTGAACCCATTCTTCAATCCAATGCTCAAGTTTGAAACGGCCAATGACCCAGCCTGAAATGATGGCAATCACCAGGCCCGATACTAAATAAATTGCAGCAACTTTCCAGCCAAGCAGGCCATAGAGTAGAACCAGAGCAATTTCATTGACCATCGGAGATGCAATCAGAAAAGAGAAGGTAACGCCCAGAGGAACTCCAGCCTGAACAAAACCGATGAAGAGCGGTACTGCAGAGCAGGAACAAAACGGGGTAACAATACCGAGCAGCGCAGCCATGACGTTACCAGTAGACTCTCGTTTCCCGGCCAGATATTTGCGGGTTCGTTCCTGGGTGAAGAAAGAGCGGATAATGCCAATCACAAAGACAATAAGCGTCAGGAGCATCATCACTTTGGGGGTGTCGTAAACAAAAAACTGGGTTGCCTCACCGAGGTGACTTCCCTGTTTGAGGCCGAGCAGCGAATAGGCGAAAAAATAGGAAAAGGGTTCCAGCTGTTTGTAAATTACATACCAGATTACAAAGCCGGGCAGACCTGCAATGCCAGCCCTGACCAGGGCAGAATTTTTCTTTTTTGGTGATTGCTCCATAGTTTTTTTCTTGCAATCACAATCAGCGTCTGTGGGTTGAATTGTTTTCATGATGAATATTTCCTTTAACTTTTTACTGCACAGGTGCGCAAAACAGCCGCCGCAGGCAGAGCCTTACGCATTCTGACCAGCTCTTTGTCGTCATCCAGCCAGTCACTTAATTTGAGCAGCATTGCTTTTGCATACGCGGACTCGCTGCCATCTGCCAGACTGTAAATCATCCAGGTTCCCTGCCGTTTTCTTTCCACCAGCCCGGCATCCTCAAGGATTTTCAAGTGCTTGGAGACTGTAGACTGGGCCAGCCCCAACACCTCTTTAATCTCACAGACACAGAGCTCCTCCTGCTGCAGGAGTTTCACGACCCGCACCCTGTTCGGATCAGACAATGCCTTCATTACTCGAATAAATGGTTTCATAGTGTGTTCCCCCTACATTCATATATCGCGATTTAGCGATTAATCTAACCGTCGATTTTCTTTTGTCAATAATTTTCTCAGATCAGGCCGTTTAAGGAAAGGTCAAAAAAGAAGGCAGAAACATGGGGGGTGCATCACCTGGTTGCGGATAATCAGCACGGTGGTGGCAAGGGGAAAATTGACGCGGATACAACCGATGGGATTGCATTATCCTTTGGGGAAATCGGCACAACAGTGATGGGGGTAAAGTATGCGTTGTCTCTACGATGATGATAATCAACGAAGAGACTTCCCCTGAAGGAATGAAAGTGTTCAATATACCTCAGCAGCACCTGGTAATGCCTCCCAAAAATCAAGGTCCTGACTCCTGCATTTCTTTTCTCACCTCTCTCTTGCCCGTCAAACATGAAGAAATGATTTCAGGGAACCTTGAATAATCGCCCACCTTCCTGGCTACAGTCAAAAATTTATTCTCAAGATACACGCTATACTCCGATATCAAAGTTATGCCTGCGGTAAATTTTCTCCTGTGCCTCGAATATGACCGAAATGCAAGCTGTTTCAAGGTACCCTGTAGTCGTTCGCACTCTCGCAAACCTGGCAATCGCAGAATTCAGGTAAGCCAACAAAAGGTTACAGCAAACCAAGATGCTGTGCCCGGGAGTAGAGCTGTTTTGCCATACGCACCGTTGCCTGATCAACCATCCGACCCTCAACAGCAATGGCCCCTTTACCAGAAGAAGTGGCCTCTTCATTTGCAGCCAGAACTTTTTGGGCCAGAGCAATCTCTTCTGCTGACGGAGTAAACACCTCGTTAATCACATCTATTTGGGATGGGTGAATTGCCCATTTCCCATCACAGCCAAGAGCGCAGGTCATAACCGCAGCCTTTCTCAAACCCTCTTCATCTTTAAAATTACCGTAGGGAGCATCGATTGCCAGAGCACCACAGGCTTTGGCTGACATCACCATCTGGGAAAGCGGATAATGCCACCGATGACCAGGGTAGAGATCTTCTTCCTTTTCACCATGCCCTGAGATGGAAACCAGGCGGGCACCAACGGATGCAGAATAATCGGCAATTCCAAAAACCAGCGACAGGATACGCGGACTCGCCGCAGCGATTTTCGCGGCATTGAGAAGGCCTTCGGCTGTTTCGATAGACGCCTCTATCCCGATAGTTCTAGTGAACCCTTTACTCATCTCAATGCCGCTCAGCATGCAGTCGGCAAAATGAATGTCCTTCTCCGTGTTAACCTTTGGGATAACGATGTTATCGATGATTTCACCAGCCCCTTCTGCAACTTCAAGAAGATCACGATAGCCAAAGGGGGTGTCCAGCGAATTAATGCGAACCGTAACCGTTTTTTTGGACCAGTCAAATTGATGCAATGTTTCGATGACCTGGGCCCGTGCCTGCTCTTTCTGGTTCACCGGGACACTGTCTTCCAGATCAAGCATAACAACATCGGCAGCACTCTCTGCCGCTTTGGGGTGCATCTTGATCACATGACCGGGCACGGATAAATTAGATCGACGTGGTTTCATGGAAAACTCCTCGAAAAAGATTCATGAGAAATTCGGAATAGTAGTCAGATCCAACCACGCACGTGGAGAGATCCTTTTTTTCTACAATCAGACCAGGCAACAACCTTCTTTCTCTAATGCATAACGTCATAACGAGATCGAATCAAGTTATCATCCTGAATTTCTGATATTTAAGTCAACAAAAATGGCTGTCGTCCAGCTTTAACGCCCTCTTTATCCTTCATAAGATTGGCGCAACATACGCGAGTTTTCGCAAACCCGAGAGAGCACAGCAAACGAAGGAAAGCGCCTGGCCGACATATTTATTATAAGGGCTTTGCTTTTTTAGATTTCCAGAATCCGTATATCACGAAACATAATGATAAGAGTTGTTGTGCCGCTAACAGCGGCTTATTCTGGACGAGCATAAGAGTCGCCATACTCCCGTTCATCAGCATGAAAAATAACCAGCCGCTTCTATTATTTTTAGCCAGCAGATAACTTCCTAACAAAAATCCCAGCATAACACCTGCTTCTAAAATTTGAGACAAGGATGTAATTCCACCGTAATCAAACAGGCTGTAACTGACACCTGAGACTATGGCACAATACGTGAAGAACGAAGCGATGTTGTCAAATATCTTATTTGGTGTTTTAGATCTTTTGTATACGGTATAAAGACCTAAAAACATGGAGGGAACGCCACCTGCTTCTATCGAGGCTGCGATCCAATTTTGCTCTCCAAGGAGTATTATCACCCATGCAGGTACTCCCAGAATGTAGATCCCCCAGCCACAAAGCTTTAACTTCCTCTTAACAGTTTGTTTTTTCCCTTCAGCCAACGCAAAAAAAATCTTGTTAATGAGATAAAATGCCCCACCCCAGAACTGAAGTAATGTTTCCATATAATTTTAGTCTCTGAGGTTAATACCGCTAATCATCTGCGAGGAGTTCTATGTCTACTGAATTAGCACCGAGCCCGAAGAGCAAGGTTCGCTTAAGGGTTCATCCTGTTTTCGTGTAATCAGGTAGTGTAACGTTCTTTCTGTAAATTCTGTTTTGGCCTTGTTGAAAGCAGGCCATCGATTAACCTTTTGGGACCTATTATTAACTCCAACCCGAGAGGAAAAAAAATGGCCTGCCACAAAGA
>JALNVI010000055.1 GCA_023231425.1 Desulforhopalus sp.
AAACCAGCGCCGTGTCGATTTTTCACCAGGGGTGATACCATTCCGCTGTAGCATCCGTGACAATCACCAATTCTATAAATTCTGCCGTGGTCGCCATTGCCAATGTCGCTGGACAAGGCATGCTGCGGGTATGTATTGTGCAGATCCCAGCCGTGCTCTCTGCTCAGTAAAAAATATAAACAGTATTATTTTGTAATTTTTTCTAAAACAACCGGTGAAAGGCCGAGGCCCTGGCCACCGCAACAATCTCCACTCCGGATGTAATCCCCAGTTCTTCCACTGACTGTGGAACGACCTCGGCGATCAATTGCTGCCCGCCGCACTCCAGCTCTACCCGTACAAACCACTCCAGATCCCGCAGGGCAGTCACCCTGCAGTTGAGAATGTTGCGGGCACTCCCCGCCTCCGGGTGCTGCTTGAAGAGCATGATGTCCCGTGCGTTTATTTGAAAGCGGCCGGGGGCGGTTTCGACGGACGTGACAAGGTAGAGAGTGTTTTCTCCCCAGCTGCGACGATGGAGTCGGTTGATGCTTTGCGCCTCTCCCAGCTCCAGAATATTGATAAAACCCCTCTCCGACGCAGCCCCCCGCGCCAGCTCCTCTGTCTTTTCCTGTCGATCAATAACACCGTGACCCATCAGCAGCAGGTCGTCCGTCATCAGTCGCATCTCTTCAAGGCTGTGGCTGATGAAGAGCATGGGGATGGTGAACTCGGTAAAGACTTTGCGAAGGTGGGGAATAATCTGATACTTCAATGCTTCATCCAGGCCGGAGAGCGGTTCATCGAGAAGAATAAGGCGGGGATTGGCGAGGATAGTACGGCCAAGGGCGACCCGCTGCTGTTCGCCTCCGGAGAGACTGGTAACCTGACGTTTAAGCAGGGAATCAAGCTGCAGTACGCCGATGAGCTGGGCGTCGTCAATGCGGGCAACCCCGGCCGACTGACGGTTGCGGCCGTAGAAGAGGTTTTTCGCCACGTTCATGTGCGGGAAGAGATGGGAGTGCTGAAAAACGACACCCACCCGCCGCTTCTCGGGGGGCAGATTGATGCTCCTGCAGGAATCGAACAGTGTATCCCCGTCAAGGACGATATGCCCGGATTCGGGCGTGAGCAGCCCGGCAAGCATGTTCATTAAGGTGGATTTCCCTGAGCCGGACGGGCCGAGAATTCCACAGCGATCGGCGTCAAGGGTAAAGTCAAAGTGCAGTTCAAGTCCGGGGAAATGCTTTTTTACATCGACTGAAAGATGCATCGTCAGTTCCGTATCAGGCGTCGGTTCATCGCCTCACTTGCCAGCAGTACCATAAAGGAGAGGATAATGGAGACGAGGCAGAGACTCAACGCCATGGAATCACCTCCGGGCATGGAGGTATACTGGTAGATGGCGAGGGGAATCGTCTGGGTTACACCGGGGATATTCCCGGCGAGGATAATGGTGGCGCCGAATTCACCCAGGCTGCGGGCGAACATCAGGGTCATACCGGCAAGAATGGCGCGGTAGCTGAGGGGGATGGTAATGGTGAAGAGGCTGTCCCACCAGCCGGCACCGAGGGTCCGTGCGGCAAAAATGCAGTTTTTATCGATGGACTCCAGGCCGAGGCGGATGGAGCGTACTAAAAGCGGAAAACCTACTACGGAGGAGGCAATAATCGCGCCCTTGAGGGTGAATATTACCTGGATCCCGAAGCGGTCGAGCAGGGAACCGATCCAGCCATGGCGTCCAAGGGAGAGCAGCAGCAGATAACCGACAACCACCGGCGGCAGAACCAGCGGCAGATTGACGATTCCTTCAATTATCGCCTTGCCGGGAATGTGGCTGAATGCGAGCAGTGCGGCAATGGCAAACCCTGCGGGCAGGGCCAGCAGGGTTGCGGTGGTTGCCACCTCAAGGGAAAGGCGGATGGCGGTGAAATCGTCCGGGGAGAGCATTTATTCGATTGGTTTGAAGCCGTATTTCACAAGGATGGTATGACCCGCATCGCTTTTGATGAAGTTGTAGAGGGCTGTGGTCTGCGGTTTTTTTGCTCCGCCGGTGGTGATTGCCATCGGATAAACCACAGGGCTGTAGAGTGCCTGGGGAACCTCAAAGAGAATCTTTGCCTTTTGGGCAAGCAGAGCATCTGTGCGGTAGACGAAGGCACCGTCTGCTTCACCGCGATCGGCGTAGATCAGTGCCTGGCGGACATCTTTGGCCATAACCAGCTTGTTTTCGTTTTCCAGTTTCTGCCATACACCGGCCTTCACCATGGCCTCTTTTGCGTACTGGCCAGCCGGTACACTCTGCGGGGTGCCAATGGCGATCCGTTTCAACGTAACAAGGGAGGCCATATCTGTTGCGGTGCTGCCCGGGGTGCCGGTGAAGACAAGGCTGTTGGCAACGAAGATGCCGTCGGTACCGGGGGCAATCATTGCCCCGTCAACGAGATACTTCATCCACTTCGGGTTGGCGGAGACAAAAAGGTCGGCAGGGGCACCCTGAGCGATCTGTTTTGCCAGTGAACCCGAGGAGCCGAAGTTGGGCTGAATCTTTGTGGCGGGATTTTGACGGTTGAATTCGCTGATGATATCCTTGAAGGCGTTTGTCATGCTGGCGGCAACAGAGATGTTCAAAGTTTCTGCCTGCACTGCGGTGGCGCAGAGAAGGATTGAAAGAGCAATACAGATTTTTTTCAACATATTGAGGTCTCCTTATAGAATTTATTAATTCCCTGCAAATATAGAACAATTACGTGGTGGTCGCAAAGAAATTTTGGGGACCTTGAATAACCACCAACCTTCTTTATTACAGTCAAAAATTTATCCTCAGAGGTAAGCGATAGACTCCGATATCAAAGTTATACCTGTGGTAAAATTCCTCCCCCACTTCGAATATGAACGAAATAGAAGATTATTCAAGGAACCCTGTTGACCTCTGCAGCAGGGAAACGCAGGATCCGTGCCGGGATGCGGGGCGCATCCTGCGGGCCTTATACGTTGAAGAGAAAATGCACGACGTCGCCGTCCTTCATCAGATATTCTTTGCCCTCACTGCGCAGCACACCGGCGGTGCGGCAGGCGGCCTCGGAGCCGCGTTTGAGGTAGTCAGCACAGGCGATGACCTCGGCGCGGATGAAGCCCCGCTCAAAATCGGTATGGATGGCACCTGCGGCACGGGGGGCCTTGTCCCCGGCGTGGATGGTCCAGGCCTTCACTTCCATCTCCCCTGCGGTAAAAAAGCTGATCAGGCCGAGGGTGTGGAAACTGGTGCGGATGATCTTGTCGAGGCCAGGCTCAGTGACGCCGTAAGACGCGAGAAACTCTTCGTATTCCTTATCTTCGAGACCGACCAGCTCTTCCTCCATCCGTGCGGAGATCTTTACCGCCTCAGCATTTCGTTGTGCGGCAAACTCGCGCACTGTCTTTACATATTCGTTGTCTTCGCTGAGGCCGTCTTCGTCGACATTGGCACAGTAGATTACCTTTTTGGAGGTGATCAGGCTGGTCTCGCGGAGGAATTCAATCATGAAGTCGGAATCCCGACCGGCAAAAGTGAGGGCAGGATTGCCCGTATTAAGATGTTCGAGCAGGTTCTGTACTTCAACGAGCTTTGGACCGATGTTTTTGTCTCCCTTGCTCTGCTTTTTCAGGCGGTCGAGACGGCCGTCGATGATCTGTACATCGGAGAGAATCAGCTCGGTGTCAATGGTCTCAATATCGCGCAGAGGATCAATGGAGTTCTCGACATGGATGATATCGTCATCGTCGAAGCAGCGGACGACATGGAGGATGGCCTGGGTCTCGCGAATATTGGAAAGAAACTTGTTGCCAAGCCCTTCCCCTTTGGAGGCACCGGCAACAAGGCCGGCTATATCGATAAAGTCGACGGTCGAGTTGACGATGCGCCCGGGGTGAACCAGCTCTGCGAGTTGCCCGAGGCGCACGTCCGGCACCGGCACAACTGCCTTGTTGGGTTCGATGGTGCAGAAGGCGTAGTTGGCGCTTTCGGCGTTTTGCGCCTTTGTCAGCGCGTTGAAAAGGGTAGATTTGCCCACGTTGGGCAGGCCGACGATTCCGATGCTAAGAGCCATGTTTCTCTCCGGGATGGTGAAAAGGAGCCATGAAGTTGCTGACTATATGCAATCTTCGCGGTGTTCCTGAAATAAGGGTACCTTGAATAATCAGTCTTTCGCCCATCTTCTTCGATACAGGTAAAAATTTATCCTCCGATAAAGCGAGGAGCGAGACGTCGAGATATCAAACAGAGCTCTAATAAATTTCCTCCTGTGCCTCGAATATGAACGAAATAGAAGATTATTCAAGGGACCCATAATAAGGCAGAGCGGAAATATTCCCGCGCAGGCACGCCGTTTTTACCATGTTTTCAAGGAATTCTAAATGGATTTTTCAGAAAGGGTGCTGGTGGAAGTGAGGAACGGCGCAGGGAAACGGTTTCTCGGCGTGACAAAATTACTGCAGTTTTTCGAGGATCGGGTTTTCCCGCAGGGCTGATTGTCGCTTCTTGAAAATCCACCCTGCGATGCGGAGGGTGGCGAATCTCTGCCGGACTGTTTTAATCGCATGTTCCTGCTGAACGATTTCCGTTCCAGTTCCCTTCCAGGGAGAAGGACGGCCCAGATCCAGCAGCAGGGGCAATAATAAAAATGAGCAGCAGAGAGACAGGGGAGAAAACGACTGTCCAGCCGCAGGCGACCGGACGAGGTCTGAGTGAAAACTCTACTTGCGAAAGCCAAAAACACCACCGGGGGTGTTGGGGGCCCAGGCGACACGGCTCCTGGTTTTACTGTTGCTGCGGCCGTTCTTTTTACCGTTCTCTTCGGGGCGGGGAATATCTTCTATATCCTCTTCGATATCAGAGTTTACTTCCGTGTTGTCATTGTCGATTTCTATTGGCTTTTCGCTGTCTGCAGTCTCTTCCGTCTCCACCGGTTTTACCGAGGGGCTCTTTCTGCTGCCGCGACGTCCGCGCCTTGAACGGGACTCTTTCTTCTCTTCAGGCTGATCGGACGGTTCCACCTCTTCGATTTGTGCCGGGATGTACGTATTCCCGCTGCTTGCCTCAAGCCAGAACTGATAAAAGAGCAGGGCCTTGGCGAAATAGCTCTTGCGTTGCAGCCACTTGGGCCAGAGCGCTGGAGTGATCTCACTGGTCTCGTCTTTTTTCTCCTTGAGCCGGTTGTGCATCAACTGGGCGAGGTGGAGGAGCAGGCTGGTTACTTCCTGGCGCAGGGAGCGACTCAGATTGAGAGACTGGCCTATGCTGTTGTCGATGGCTTCACGGATGATGCTGGAATATTGGAACAGCACTGCGCCTTTTCTCGGGATGGAGACGATCTGAAAATTGTATTCTGCCCAGGGGATGAGGGTGAGGGCGAGCAGGAAGAAGTCGCGCTGGCGGTGAACGCCGGACTCCAGGCACTCAAGGTTGGTGCGGTCGATGGTGCGGAAGATGCCGGTAAGCTGCGCCTTCGTGGTTTCCTGCGCGAGGGCCTCGGTATAGATGGGGAAGAGAGCGGCGTATATTCCCGATTCCACAGCAACTTCAAACCACGATGCAATGGCCCCGCTGTAGAGATCCTTTAAGAACTCATCACGCAGTCTTGAGGGCGGGCAGAGGGCGAGCTTATCCGCACTTTTCAGCAGCGCATCCCAGCAATGTGCTTCAATCTTGAAGCTGTTACGGGTGGCGTGGCGAATGACACGCATCATCCGTACCGGGTCGTGAATGAAGCGGCGCTCGGCATCTCCCACCACACGGATGATACCCTTTTTCAGGTCTTCCGTGCCGTGAACATAATCAATGATGGTCTGGTTCTCAATTTCGTAGAAGAGAGAATTGATGGTGAGATCTCGGCGGCGGGCGTCTTCGCTCAGGGTGCCGAAGGTGTTGTTGGGGGCGAGTACCGCCACCGGGCCGTCAAGGTCGTGTTCGCTGAGAGAGCGCAGAGTGCTGACTTCGATGGCCTTGCCAGCTCCGCAGAAAACCTGCACGAGGCGGAAGCGCCGGCCGATGGTGGTACTGCGTTTGAAGAGCTTGCGCAGCTGGCCGGGGCGGGCATCGGTACTGATGTCAAAATCCTTTGGGCTCTTCCCCAGATAAAGATCGCGTACCCCGCCGCCTACCAGCCATCCGGAGAAACCTGCCTCACTGAGAGTCCTGAGGACAAAGAGGGCATCTTTGTCGATCATATCGAGGGTGATGGGGTGTTCCGTGGGAGGAATAACGGTTGGCTCACACTCCGCCATATCCGGGAATTCTTCGGGTATTTCCTGCACTTTGTTGTCTTTGTTCATAAGGCCACTGGAAGCACTTCAGGGGTGTACTGCAGTGCAGCCGCCCCTGTCGTATTTATTAGTTGTCTTCGTCATCAATTCCGGGTTGCGGTTTGAAGCCGATTCCTTCTTTGTATACCGATTCTGCCTGTTTTTTGAAGCGACGAAAAATCTCTGCCACTGGCAATATACTGTCCATCTTGAACATGTTTTCACCGGAGAAGAGCAGACCGTCTTTCACATTGCCTGCACGGGCGATTTTCAGCCGTTCGCTGATGCAGTAGTGGTGATCGCACTTCTTCAGACAGTTCCACTGACAGCGCTTGGTGCTCACATCCTCACCGGCATTCAATTGCTGGACAAAAGGATTGTTCAACGCCCGTCCCGGCAGGCCGACCGGTGAGGAAGTGAGGACAATATCCTCTTTTTTCGCTTTAAGATAGGCCTGTTTGTATGCATCAGCCACATCGCACTCTTCACTGAGAATGAAACGGGAAGCGACCTGTACTCCGTCTGCACCATATTTATCCATCATCTCGGCCATTTCGTAACCGTTGGTGATACCGCCAGCGGCGATAAGCGGAATTTTGCTTATTACTTTGCGGATGGCCGGGAAAATTTCTCGCAGTGGTTTGTCTGTACCGAGATGGCCGCCAGCCTCTTTTGCCTCGGCAATAACGGCTGAGGCACCGAGTTTCTCCGCCAGTTTAGCCAGTCCAGGACTGCTGACAATCATGACAATGGGCATGTTGTGCTGGCGACCGATTTTGAAAATGTCCCGCGAGAAGCCTGCTCCGGTGATGATCATGTCTACGCCGGCATCAATGGAGGCCATGACCAGGTCATAGAAGTCTTTCATGGCATACATGATGTTTACAGCAATGATTCCGTTGCTGTTGTCCTTTGCCTTGCGTATATCGGCCTTCAATTCTTCCGTGGGAATAGCTGATCCGCCGATAACGCCTATTCCGCCGTTGTTCGCCACCGGTGCAGCGAGGGCGGACGTTGACACCCGAATGGACATTCCTCCCTGGATAAGAGGGAAGGGTGCCGTCAGCCCGGCGATGGAAAGTGAGGGTAATTGCATACGTGCAGTCTCCTTTTTTATTTAGCAAAACAACTAATATTGAACTGCGGGACAGAATTTGTCAAGCCTGACGGGGTGCATTGATGTCTGTGCAACCCAAAAATTCTCTGCACAATACCGTAACCCTGCATTTCTTGACAAGATTTGATTATCACGCTACATTATATAATTTTTGATTCGCCAAAAGACAACCGCTTCTTTGCAGAATCGGTCCCTTTTTACAGACTGCCTGCCGCGTGCCTTCCCGGGTACAGGAATGCAATAAGGAGAACCCAGTGAAAATCAAGGCTCTTAAAGGCTTCAAGGATATTCTTCCTGGTGAAGTTGAACTCTGGCAAATATTGGAGAATACTGCCCGGGCTGTCTTTGAGCAATATAACTTCCATGAAATTCGTGTGCCTGTTCTAGAAGAGACTGCTCTCTTTCAGCGCGCCATCGGTGATACTACCGATATTGTTGAGAAGGAGATGTACACCTTCGTTGATAAACAGCAGACTCTGCGCCCGGAGGGAACGGCTTCCCTGCTCCGCAGCGTGATTGAGAATGGTCTGCTGGTGCAGAAGCCGGTCCAGCGTCTCTTCACCATCGGACCGATGTTTCGCCACGAGCGCCCGCAGAAAGGACGTCTGCGCCAGTTTCATCAACTGGATATTGAGGTGATCGGCAGCAAAAGCCCGCTGCTGGATACTGAGCTTATATCCCTCGCCGCGCTGCTCTTTTCTGAACTCGGCATAAATGTCAGCCTGGAGCTTAATTCCCTTGGCTGCCCGAAATGCCGCCCCGCCTACCGCGAGGCGCTGCTGGCCTTTATCAATGAACGTAAGGATAAACTCTGTTCTGACTGTCAGCGCCGCAGTGAAACCAATCCGTTGCGGGTGCTGGATTGCAAGGTTCCCGAAGATCGGGCGCTGATGGCCAATGCCCCGTCCATTCAGGACTGGTTGTGTGAGGAGTGCGGAGAGCACTTTAATGTCGTGCAGCAGGGTCTGGAAAGGCTTGGCATCCCTTTCCGTCTGAACAAATTTATGGTGCGGGGTCTTGATTACTACTGCCGTACCACCTTCGAATTTCTTACCAGTGACCTCGGTGCCCAGGCTGCGGTTGCCGCTGGTGGACGTTATGATGGTCTGGTAGAGCTGCTCGGTGGTCCGGCGGGAACTCCCGGAATAGGTTTTGCCATGGGGATGGAACGTATTGTTCTCCTTATGCAGCAGTCGGGGCAGGACTTTCAGGAATCAATTGAACCCCTCGATATTTATA
Source organism: Desulforhopalus sp. (assembly GCA_023231425.1). Lineage (GTDB taxonomy): Bacteria > Desulfobacterota > Desulfobulbia > Desulfobulbales > Desulfocapsaceae > Desulforhopalus. Next base: position 8,618 of record JALNVI010000055.1, read on the forward strand.
TCGCTGGTCTCGGTGACCACGGGCAGAAAGAAGCCTCCCGTCTCGCCTGGGAACTGCGTCAGGACGGTTTCAGTGTCGGCCTGGATTATGAAGGACGCAGCCTGAAAGCACAGATGAAACTGGCCAACCGGGAGAACGCCACCTTTGTTTTCATCATTGGTGATGACGAATTGGCTCTTGGAAAAGGTGTCCTGCGCAATATGCGTGACCGCGATGCCGAACAGATGGAACTGGAGCTGAAAGCAGAGGCCTTCCATTTCCTGGATGATCTGCTCTGAGTTCTCAAATTATAAAAATATAGAAAATTTTTATACGGGAAGACGGGCTGGCCCTCCTTCCTGCAACACTCAACAAAAAACAGGCTAATGGAATCACTCGGAAATTTACGTCGCACGCATCATTGCAATGCGCTTGGTAAGGCGGATATCGGCAAAGAAGTTGTCCTGATGGGCTGGGTTCTCCGGCGGCGCGACCACGGTGGTGTCATTTTTATCGATTTACGTGACCGTGAAGGTTTGACACAGATCGTGTTTAATCCGGAGATTAATCCTGAAGTGCATGCCAGGGCACATCAGCTCCGTTCCGAGTGGGTACTTGCCATTCGGGGCCACGTTGAGAGGCGTCCGGGAGACATGGCCAACGAGAAGCTGGGCACCGGTGAGATTGAGGTGCTGGTTGATGACCTGCGAATCCTCAACTCCAGTGAAACTCCACCATTTCCTCTCGATGAAGAGGTTGAGGTTTCCGACAACCTGCGCCTGCAGTATCGCTATCTTGACCTGCGGCGCCCGGAGATGGCTGCCAATCTGATAATGCGTCACAAAGCGGTGCAGACCGTGCGCAATTATCTCAACGATCTCGGCTTTCTCGACATCGAAACGCCGATGCTCACCAAATCCACTCCGGAAGGGGCGCGGGACTACCTTGTGCCGAGCCGGGTGAACGCCGGGAAATTTTTTGCACTGCCACAGTCTCCGCAGCTCTTTAAACAGCTGCTGATGATTGCCGGCATGGACCGCTATTATCAAATTGTGAAATGCTTTCGCGACGAAGACCTCCGTGCTGACCGTCAGCCGGAATTCACCCAGATCGATATGGAGCTGAGTTTCGTTGATGAGGAGCAGATTATTGAGATCAATGAAGGTTTGATTCAGACTCTTTTCAAGGCGACCCTTGGTCTCGATTTCCCCCCGCCTTTTCCGCGTATTACCTACGCTGATGCAATGAACCGTTTTGGTACTGACCGCCCCGACATGCGTTTCGGCATGGAGCTGGTGGATCTCAGTGAGATCGCTGCTGGTTGTGGTTTCAAGGTCTTCCGCGGGGTGGCAGACAGTGGTGGTGCTGTGCGGGCCATCAACGCAAAAGGTTGTGCCACCTTTTCACGCAAAGAGCTGGATGATTTCACCGGCTGGGTTACACAGTTCGGTGCCAAAGGACTTGCCTGGGTAAAAATGAAGGCCGGTGGCGAATGGCAGTCCCCGATTGCCAAATTTTTCACCGATGAGGAGCGCGAGGCGATTGCCACAGCCCTCGACGCTGAAGAGGGGGACCTGCTCTTCTTCGGTGCAGATGCGCAGAAGATTGTTTACCAGGTGCTCGGTGAGCTGCGGCTTGAGGTTGCCCGTCGTCTTGGCCTGCTGAAGAAGGATGAGTTCAATTTCGTCTGGGTCACAGACTTTCCCCTCGTCGAGTACGACGAAAAAGAGAAACGTTACCAGGCCGTTCATCACCCCTTCACCTGTCCGCGAGAGGAAGATATGGACAAGCTGGAGAGCGATCCCGGTCATGTCCTCAGCCGGGCCTACGACCTTGTGCTCAACGGCACTGAGATTGGTGGCGGTTCCATCCGTATCCACCGCACGGATATTCAGAGCCGTGTCCTCAATCTGCTCGGGATCGGCAAAGAAGAGGCCGATGAAAAATTTGGTTTTCTGCTCCGCGCCCTTGCACTTGGCGCACCGCCCCATGGCGGTATTGCCTTTGGTCTTGACCGTTTGATGATGATCCTTACCGGCAGTGATTCGATTCGTCAGGTCATCGCCTTCCCTAAAACACAGAAGGCGACTGATCCGCTTACGGATGCACCTTCAGCGGTTTCGCGCAGGCAGCTCACCGAGCTGCATATCCGCCCGGACTGGAAGGAAAAAGAGGTCTGACAGCGATTTTTCAGTGTTTTCCCGAGCCCGGGCACCGCAAGGTGTCCGGGCTTTTTTGTATCCATCGGAATTAAAATGGGAAGGGCGTAAAAGGGGAGACGGGAGACAGGAAAAAGCAAAAGGCGGGGAGACACTTTTTTTACCGCGAAGAACGCGAAGGAACGCGAAGAAAAGCGGGAAGGGGGAGAAAGGAAAAAGCAAAAGGCGGGAAGACAAAGACCGGGCAGCCAGCGGAATAGACTGAAAACGCGAAATCTTTTGTCGTTCCGTCTTTTGCAGGAACAGCTTGAAACAGTCTCATCCCCACAACGTCTGCCATCGGGTTTTGTTGCCCTGCTTTTTCCTGCCTCCCTCTTTGTCTTTTTCCATAACTTTAAATTCTGAAAGAGGTGTGCGTCAGCTCTGCAGAAAGGTGCGCAGTCTGCGGAGTGCCTCTTCGATCTCGGCAGAAGAGCCGGTACAGGCGAAACGGACATGGCTTTCGGCCTGGTGGGTCCCGAAATCTTTTCCCGGGGTGATTGCTACTCCGGCGTTCTCCAGCAGGGCATAACAGAAACCCATGGAGTCATCAGAGAAAGCGGAGCAGTCGGCATAGATATAGAAAGCTCCTTCAGGAACGGCGGGAATGGAAAAGCCAAGTTTGCGCAGACCGGCGAGGAGCAGGTCCCGTCGTTTTTCAAAGGTTCGGCGACGTTCCTCGAAAATGGCGGTGCAGTCGCTCTCCAGGGCCCGCAGCGCCATGTACTGAGAAAGTGAAGGCGGGGAGATAAAGAGGTTCTGTGTCAGTCGGGTGAGAGGTTGAATCAACTCCTCCGGCACGACCATCCAGCCCACCCGCAGTCCTGTCATGCCATGGTATTTGGAGAAACTGTTCAGGACAATGATGCGGTCGCTGAGGGCAAGCGCCGTGCAGCTCGGGCGGCCGAAAACCAGCTTGTGGTAGATCTCGTCAACGATTAACACCCCGTCGTTTTTCTCCACAACCTGAAAGATTTTTTCCAGTTCGGACTCCTCAAGGAGTGTCCCGGTTGGATTGGAGGGAGACGCAACAATAACCCCCCGGGTCTGCGGGCCCCATGCCGCTGCCACTTTCTCTGCAGTCAGTTGAAAGTTGCTCCCGGCATCCACCGCCACAAGCTTTGGCACCGCGCCGAAGGTGAGTATAAAGTGTTTGTTGCAGGGATAGCAGGGGTCGGTCATCAGTACCTCTTCCCCGTTATCAAACAACACCCCCACCACGAGCTGCAGTGCCCCGGAGGAACCGGGAGTGATAATTACCCGTGACGGATCCACCGTTACGCCGTAATCGGCATAATATCCGGCCACTGCCTTTCGCAGTTCCGGAATGCCGGTGGCTGCCGTGTAGTGGGTCCGTCCGGCGTCAAGTGCGTCGTGGCCCGCCTGTTTGACCTCTTCCGGCAGTTCAAAACCGGGTTCCCCGACCTCCATGTGGATAATGGAACGGCCCTCCGCCTCAAGTTCTTTTGCCCGGGCGAGCAGTTCCATGACGTAAAAGGGTGCGATTCCTTTCATGCGTGCTGCTGTTCTCATGTGTTTTTCCTGCTGGTCTGAGTTTTTTTGTTTTCCGGTGGTTGCACGGAGCCTGTCTTTTTGGCGGGCAGCGCGTTCTCTACTTTGGGAAGGTATTCGCGGAAGACCTCTCCATAGATCTCCCACAGAGTAATAAAGAGGGCGGTGACGATGGGGCCGATGATGATGCCGGGCAGACCGAACATGGAGAGGCCGCCGAGGGTGCCGAAGAGGACGAAGAGTTCGTGCATTTCCGTATCCTTGCCGACGAGTCTCGGGCGGACAAAATTGTCAAGATTACCCGCAACGAGGCCGCAGAGGATGAGCAGAACGGCGGCGTTAAGATAACGGCCGGTGAGCAGCATGATGAGCAGTGCCGGGAACCAGACAAGTGCTGTTCCCACTGCGGGAATGATCGAGGAGACAGCCATCAGCGAACCCCAGAAAATTGGGCCTTTAATGCCGCAGATGGCGAAGGCTGTGCCGCAGACAGTCCCCTGCATCAGTCCTATAATTACTGTCCCTTTGAGCGTAGCACGGGTTACCGAGGTGAAACGGCGCAGCAGGCGGCGCTCGCTGCCGTCATCAAGGGGCAGGAAGTAGAGAACCTTCTCCAGCAGCAGATTCCCCGTATTGAGGAAATAAAACATCACATAAAACATGATTATGGCGGAGAAGAGGGCGTTGATCGTCACCCTGGAAAAATCGGTAAGGGTATTGATGAAGAACGTGGAGAGGGTCCCGACCAGCTCACCGGCCTTGCGCAGTATAACATCGCGGTAGGGGAGAAATTCGTGGTAGAAAGGGAGCTTTTCCAGCCAGTGGGCAGCAGAGGAGGGCTGGTCGATAAAACTCTGCACCCAGGGGGTTACCGACTGGCTGATGCTGATTGCCTGTCCTGCCATCATGGTGGCGAGAATGGAGAGCGGAATGACAAGGAGTAAAATAATGCCGAGGAGGGTTGTAACCGTTGCCAGCGTGGAGCGCCCTTTAAAGAGAGTAATAAGCCTGCTGTGCAGCGGTTTAACCAGTGCCGTCAGCAGCGCTGCCATGAAGATGGCCATGAGAAACTGCCCGATCATCTTCAGGAAAAGGACGGTGATGAAAAGAAGCAGACCGATAAGGGTCAACCGTATGATTGTTTCCTTTGTCATTTTTGTGTTCAGCGGGTGGAGAATCAGTAGAGGTCAGAAGGGGAGTTTATCTCCCCATCGATCAGGTTGCCATCCTCTGCGTTGCAGCGGATCTTGTTGTGCAGATGGACTGGATTTTCGGGCGTTATTTGGGTGAAGTTCAAGAGAAAAAGGAGACAGGAGACAGAAGACAGGAGACAGGAAAAAGCAGGGCAGCAAAACTCGATAACATCCGTTGTGAGATGAAACTGCTGCTTTTGTGAAAGACGGAACAGCAAAAAAAAATTATTGCCAACGAAAAAATACTCTAACCATGCGAAAAAAAGGCATTTTATAGAGAGAAGCTTTCGTATGTTTCGCGTGTTTCGTTGGCCATCCAGCCTTTATCTTACTGTTTTTTGCTTTTCCCTTTCTCCATTTTTCTGTCCTCCCTGCCTTTGAATCCACCAATACAAAAATGTAAATGGTATACTCATCTTCTTTGTTAAGTCAAAGATGTATCCCCGGAGGTCTCCGATATCAATTTATACCTGCGGTATACGTCTCTCCTGTGCCTTGGATATGAACGAATAGAGGTTGTTTCAAGGTACCCCTATGTAGTTTACAGAAGGAAATTTACAATTATATTATTCAAAGTCCTTACTATATATGGTTACTGGAAAGAATGAAAGAGTGCCTGACAGGAACTTTTCTTCATCTCTACACATTTTTTGACTTCGAGTGAACTTTATGAATGAGAGTACAGCACAACACGACAGGAAGCTTCCCGAGAGGCCTAAGGGAGAACTGATTCTCCGCACCATTGCCATGCCTGCCAATACGAATCCCTCCGGCGATATTTTCGGCGGCTGGATTATGTCGCAGATGGATATCGCCGGAGGCATGATGGCGCGGGAGCTGACGGGAACCCGTATTGTCACTGTAGCGGCGGACAGCATCGTTTTTATCCGCCCGGTACGGGTGGGGGATACGGTGTGCTGCTACGGTAGAATCCTGAAGGTGGGGAAAACCTCCCTGACCATCAACCTTGAAGTCTGGGTGCGACCGGGGCTGCCTGAGACGGGGCGGCCCGAGCACTACCTTGTCACCTACGCCGCCATGACCTATGTCTCTGTGGATGGGAACGGCAAAAAACAAATGGTGAACCACGAGCGGATTGAGGGTTTTGTCTCGGCGTTCTCCTAAGGGGTACCTTGAATGGGTTCGCTGTTGAGAAAGCGCACAATTGCCGACCAGTACTCAGGGTGCATGTCGATAGTGGCGTGATCTGCAGTGGGGATAAAGACGACCTCACTCTCCGGTGGCAGGCTGTGCAGCCGTTTGTGTGTTCGTTTTGGTGGCACCACGGTATCGTTGCCACCGTAGAGGACGAGGAGGGGGGCGGTAAGCCTTGCGGCTTCCTTTGTGGAATCGAAATGGTGACGCAGCAGCAGGCGCATTGGCAGCAGCGGGTAACGCATTGCGGCAATGGCGGTAATGCTGTCAAAGGGTGTGACGAGGATTGTTCCTGCCCCGGGCCGGTTGGCTGCAAGGTGGCAGGCCACGGCGGTGCCGAGACTGCGTCCCATGACAAAAACTTTTTCGGGATGGAGTTTCTCAACAATATCATCCCAGACGGCAAGGGCATCGCTGTAGAATTCCCGTTCCCCTGGTTTGCCCTCACTGCCGCTGAAGCCGCGATACTGGACAAAGAGGCTGGCGGCGTGGAGACTCTCGAACTCCTCAATATTAAAATAGATATCTTCACCATTGCCGCCGCAGTAGATAATGAGCTGTTCGCGGCAGCTGCGGTTGACCAGCCAGCCGTGCAGGGTGAGCGGCTCTGAGTTTTCAAGACGGACAAGCTCATAATCTTCCATCTCTACGGCGGGGTTAAGGGAATGGCGGGTAACAGTCGGATGGAAGATTAATCTCTCCTGTCGCAGATACATGAAAAAGGCGAAGAGGCACCAGACCAGCAGAAAGAAGAGTGTGATGTGCAGAGCGGGCATGGTCAGCCTGTGAAAGAGGTGCAGTGAATATTGTCCCGGAATGTTAAGACTATGAAATACCAGGAGTCTGTCGGTTTTAAAGGTTATATTCTGACTGATGAGAGTAAACATCCGTTTAAAATTCCATGGCATGGACAAAAGTACCCATCAGTTAAATTAACTTGATCCTGTTTACACGGGCCTCGCTCAGGCAGCCTGGGATCTTGACCTCGAGGTCTCTTCCCTGTCGCTTTTGCATGACAAGTGACAATTTCCTCTTCGTATTCCTTCTGTCCCTGAACCTCGCAGGGATCATATTTCCCTTCAAAAGAGTTCCAACGAATTTCACGTGAAATTGTACTCTTAGAATGATTCAGTGTGCCAGCAATCTCAGTCTGAGATCTTCCTGTTTGAAGAAAGGCCATGATCTGGTACCTTTCTCAGAGAGTGCGTTGCTGGCAGTGGTGCTGGTACCTGTTGTGCATGGTAACCTCCGGTCAGGTTGTGGTGACGTAACCATACCTGGCAGCTCACTCTTTTTCATATCACGGTGTTGCACTTATTTACTCATCCAGGAGCAGATTTTTTGGAATACACACGCACAGAGCTGAAAGGAAGTGGCGCAGACGATCAGATGTTGGAATCGATGATAACGAGACGGTATCCAGCTGGCAGCTAATGGTTTTCACAGTACTGCAAAAAAAACGATAGCTGGCAGCGTAAATGCAATAATTTGCGTAGGAACGGAGAGTTATGAAAGAGGGGAAAGAGGGTTTAGAGCTCGATAGCAAGTCCAAAGACTTGATAAAAAAATGGCAGAGACAAGGCGAGTCGCTCAAAAAAAAGCACCCGAAATGGAATGCCGAAAAGATTCAGCAGGAGATGAAAAAACGGATCCTCCAGGATGCAGAGGCGGCACTCTCTACCAGGAGTGGGAAAGCGTATGTTGAAGAGGTTAATGCTCACCTGAGGGAAGTCGCAGATGCCAGGAAAAAGGCCATTGACGGTATCATGGCGTACATGGGGAAAACGAGTCCTGAGGCAATTGCTGTGGTGCTGTTTGAACTGGATTGCGGATGTATCAGGGCCTGTGCAGTATCCCAAAAGGGTAACCCCATGGGAGAGATGATCATGGTGTCCGGCAAGCAGGTGGAAAAGGATTCCGAGTGTAGTGTCTGCCGGGATGACGGAGGGGCTGATTCAAGCCGGTGTATCAGGAAATCACTCATTTGGCCTGGAGAAGAATCAGAACTGCCCTCCGAGGAGTTCAGGCTGGACATTGGCAAGAAGGTCTTTGGTGATGACTACTCCTTAGACGACATCTAATTTCTTTTAGGTATCTCCCCCGGTTTTGCAGGGAAAAGAGCAGTTTGACGGATCCTGGAAAAGAAAGAAGCTACCACGACTTAAGGGCAGTATTTACATTTTGTATTGGCGAATTCAAGGGCAGTGGGACAGACGTCCAATTTGGGCGTCTGCAGCACAACAGGTATCTCATCTCACAACGGATATCTCTGCAATACAATTAATTTGTCATCCTGTTTGTCCTGCCGTGTTTTTAGGTCAGTAAAAAATGTAAAAGATAAAATTCAGCCGAATATTTATAGTTCCCCGGAAGCTTTAGGACACTTTGAATAATCAGTTTTTTGCCCATCTTCTTCGTTACAGTTAAAAATTTATCCTCCGACAAAGCGAGGAACGAGATGTCGAGATATTAAATATGGCTGTAATAAATTTTATCCTGTGCCTCGAATATGAACAAAACACAAGATTATTCAAGGTATCCTTTAAACCATAAAATACTGGAAGGAGAGTGTTGTTCCAATGATTATTGAAGATTTTTCTCATCCCGGCCTGCGTTTCAACCATTTTGCGGCCCGGTGTGGAGAGAGCTGGTGTATCCAGGGAGGTAACCGTTCTGGTGCAGAGGTGCTGCTGCACCTCTTCAGTGGAGACCTTGAAGAGTATTCCGTTTCGCGCCTGGAATTGCCGGAGATGGGGGTTCTCAGTTTCCGTCGCCAGCAGGAGATGTTTGAGGACGAGTTGCGTAATGATGACACCGATTTCATGAATAAGCTTGATCCCGGGACCCTCGTTCGAGAATTTCTCCCCGACTGGGAGCAGCACCTGCCTCTTCTGCAGGCGCTGGATCTGGAGCGTTGTCTTGATACCGGTTACCGGCAGCTCAGTTCCGGGCAGAATCGCAAGCTGATTTTGCTCATGGAGGTCCTTGGCGGGGCGGAGGTGCTGGTGTTACAGAATCCGTACGATGGATTGGACGACGGGAGCCGGAAGGTCCTTGATGAGACACTGCAGACGGTCGTCGGAGAAGGACGCGGGGTGTTTATCTTTGTTACCGCAAGGGTGGATGTGCCGGAGTGGTGCAGTCATCTTGCAGTGATTGAAGGTGGCGAGATGGTGACTGCCGGTGAGATGGCTGCTGTCCGCGGTGCCCTCGTTGCCGGGGAAAAGGTGACCGGAGAAGCGGCACCGGAGTTTGCCGGGGCTGCAGAGGATGGCGAAGAGCTGATCTCCCTTGTGGATGGTTTTGCCGGTTATGGCGGGAAAAATCTCTTTACAGGATTGAATCTCACTGTGCGCAGCGGCGACCACACCCTCGTTACCGGTCACAACGGCTGTGGAAAATCAACTCTGCTTGATATCCTCACTGGAGACAATCCCAAATGCTATAGTAATGAGCTGCGTATCTTCGGCAAAAATCGTGGGGGCGGCGAGTCTATCTGGGAGATAAAGAAACAGATGGGTATTGTCTCCCCCGCGCTTCACCGCAGTCACCATGGGGTGGGAACGGCGCTGCATGTGGTGCTCTCCGGGCTGTATGACTCCATTGGTCTTTATACCCGGGTGACTCGTCGGGAACATGATACCGCCCGCCGCTGGCTTGCCTGGGCCGGGCTGGGGGACGTGGCGGATATCCCTTTTTCTCAGCTCAGCTATGGTGAACAGAGGCTGACCCTTATTGCCAGAGCGCTGGTGAAGGGACCGAAGCTGTTGATGCTTGATGAGCCAACGCAGGGGCTGGATGACGACAATCGCGAACTGCTGCTGCAGTTTCTTGAGAAGGCTGCAGAAGAAAAACTTTCCACTATCTTCTATATCAGCCATCGGCAGGACGAGTTTCGCCCGTTTTTCCACCAGCGGATTCGTCTTGATGAGTATGAAGCCGGGAAAAAGTAGAGGGAAAAAGAGCCGAAAAACATTCTGTGGGAGAGTGGGGCAACAGCCTGCGCTGTTGCCCGTTTTTTGTCGAGCTGTCTAATACCGGGAAGAATTGCAGGAGAGTAGTGGACTTACTGC
>JALNVI010000056.1 GCA_023231425.1 Desulforhopalus sp.
ATGCCGCGTTCGATGGCGTTTTCCAGCTCGCGCACATTGCCCGGCCATGACCAGCTGCGCAGCATGTTCAAACACTCCGGACTGATGCCATCCAACTGACGGCGGTTTTTTTTCGCATATTTTTCGGCAAAAAAGCGAGCCAGTAATTCGATATCATCGCCCCGCTCCCGCAGGGGCGGGACGGTAAGCATGACCACGTTGAGACGGTAGTAGAGATCTTCGCGAAAATTGCCATCCGCCACTTCCTTCTCCAGATCAAGGTTGGTGGCGGCGAGGATACGCACATCCACCTGCACCAGCTCACTGCCGCCCACCCGCTGCAGCTCACGCTCCTGCAGCACCCGCAGAAGTTTCACCTGCATTGCCTGGGTGGTCTCACCAATCTCATCGAGAAAAAGCGTGCCGCCGTCAGCCTGGACAAACTTTCCCTCACGCCGTCTGTCGGCACCGGTGAAGGCGCCCTTCTCATGGCCAAAGAGTTCACTCTCTAAAACCCCCTCAGCCAGCGCCGCACAGTTGACGGTGACAAAGGGCCCGTTGCTCCGCTCGCTGTTGCGACACAGGGTCTCGGCCACCAGCTCTTTGCCGGTGCCGGACTCTCCACAGATCAAAACCGAGGCCTCGGTGGGGGCGACATAACCGATCATCTCCAGCAGATCCTGTATCCTCGAAGATTCACCAATGATTCGAGTATCAAGCCTCCCCTGCTCTTCCTCCCGACCACCTTTTTCCTCCTGGCGGGACTGCACCTGGCGCAAATCCACCGCCCGTGCAAGGGCAAGGCGAAGGCGTTCAAAGTCGAGGGGTTTGGTAAGGTAGTCGTGAGCACCCTGGCGAATCGCCTCGACGGCGTCGTCCACCGTAGAGTAGGCAGTCATGATAACCACCGGCAGTTCCGGGTGTATCTCATGGATATGGCGAAAGGCAGTGTGGCCGTCCATCTTCGCCATGCGGACATCCATCAGCACGGCATCGTAGGTGTGGTTCTCCACGGCAGCTACAGCGGTAACGCCATCGTCAGCCTCCACCGTCCGCCATCCCCACGTCCTGAGCATGGAGCAGAGCATGTAACGGTGCGCCTGATCGTCATCAACAACAAGAATTGTGGTCTCTTTTTCGCTCATTTTGCCCATCTTTAAGAAGAATTACAGTTATTATTAATTTTCAGAAAATACTATTAAGGGTACCCCGGGGAACCTTGAAGAACCGTGTATTTCGTTCATATGTGAGGCACAGGAAAAACTTTACCGGTAATTTCTCAAACAGTTATGGAAAAAGGCAAAGACCAAAAGGAGAAAGGAGACAGGAAAAAGCAGGGGAACAAAACCCGATGATGTCTGTTGTGGAATGAGACTGTTTCAAGGATACCTTGAATAATCAGTCTTTCGCCCATCTTCTTCGTTACAGTCAAAAATTTATCCTCCGACAAAGCGAGGAACGAGACATCGAGATATCGAACATGGCTCTAATAAATTTTCTTCTGTGCCTTGAATATGAACGAAATACAAGATTATTCAAGATACCCTCAAGGTGTTCTCGTGAAAGACGGAACAGCGAAAAGATTTTTTTGCCAACGAAAGACACGAAACATGCGAAAAAAGGCATTTTATATATAAAAGCTTTCGCGTGTTTCGCTGGCCATCCAGTCTTTCCGTTTTTGGCCTTTCCCTTTCTCCCGTCTCCTGTCTCCCGTCTCCTGTCTCCCCTTTTCCGTCTCCCCTTTTAATTTCGATGAACTCTCTGTGAGGAAAACACGGACAACATCTCTTTTATCGCCATCGGCGGAACCATTGACAAGATCTACTTCGACGCCAGGAGCGAATATGAATTTGGCCCGCCCAACACCATTGAGTTACTCAAACAGTTCAACCTGCAGATCCCCTGCACTATCCACTGCAAGGACAGTCTTGACCTCATCGGAGGACCGCGAGCTGATCGCCAGCGCGGTGGACGCAGATCCCTGTCACCGCATTATCATCACCCACGGGACGGACACCATGCCGGAGACCGCCGCCCATCTCATCGCCCGAGACGTCGTAAAGAAGAAGACAGTGGTGCTCACCGGCGCCCTGCTGCCCGCACTCTTTGCCGCCACCGACGCCATTTTTCAACATCGGCTGTGCCCCTCTGGCGCGGTGCAGTCTCTTCCCCGACGTCTCTATCGCCATGAACGGCCGTATCTTCGACGGTGCCAGAGTACGCAAAAACCGCGACGCGGGCCGATTCGAAGAGATTTAGCTTCCCCGGGGAGTCGTTTTTGACAGCATTTCACCTCTCAAAGGTGAAGAGAAGATCCGCGCCGGTGGATTCTGAAGAGCTGTGCGTTTCCACCGAAAAGCCGTGCTTCATACTGTAGCGAATCCAAAACTCGCCAACCCGGCTGAACATATTCACATCATAGCCGACATACACGTCCCTCGACAGGCGTTTACCCACCACAAGGGAGATGTTCTCCTTAGTGGCACTGCCCTCCATATGGACATCGTCAATGGAAAAAATGCTGCCAAGATCACCGAACAGCACCGAACCACCGCGCAGCCCGAGCTTGCCTGCCACGGTGGCAAGAAGGCTCTCATCCCCAGACTCGGCACCGGCAAGGGAATGGCCGAGGACAAGATAGGAGAGAATCTCTGTTTCAGTCATTACCGGAGATGAAAAGAGGTGATACTGCAGGCTCTGCACCAGCCCGTTCACATCTATCCCCACGGTATATCCCTCGCTGAGAGTCTGTTCATTCGTCACCGTTTTCTGGGCGCGGACGTCAATACCAGGATTGTCAATCGGCCCGCCAGCAAAGGTGATATTGCCCCGCTTGATATCCAGTGTACGCCCGTACATGGAGACCTTCGCTTTCTTCAACTGCAGCAGCCCTTTGCCGGTAAACACCTCCTCGGGTTCCCGGCGTACCACAAGGTTGCCGCCGAGCACCCCGGAAAGGCCATATCCCTTCACCTTGACGGCATCCTGCAATGCCACATCCACATCAAGCGAAACCGGCCAGTCTGTCTCCTTCGCACCGTTTTCCTTCACCAGCACGACATCCTCTGAGGCTGAGACAGAGGGGGTGAATCTGTCCAGATCCACCTCGCCGGAAGAGACCGCCACCTTGCCACTGAGCCGTCCCCCTTTCTCATTAAACTGGAAAATCAGATCGGGGTTAACCACAAAGGTATATTCCGGCTCGGAGACGGCGGTAAAATCCTTTCCGGTAATGGCGAGCATGCCAGAGAAATCAGGCAGGTATTTCAGGCTGCCGCCCACCTTCACCTGCCCTTTCCCTGAACGGGCACTGCCATCCACTCGCATGCCGTTACGGTCAGCGGAGACGAAAAACCCCACATTGGTGAGAGTAATGCCCCGGCTGAGCACGCCAACGCTGCCATCAAGGCGCGCCTTTCCCTTCAGTATCGGGTTGCGGGCAGTGCCGCTGAGAGCAAAATCAGCGTAGAGTCTACCCTCAGGCTGGCCCGCGGGGAGCAGGGCGCCGAGCATGTCGACCTTTAAATTGCTCAGCGAGAGGGTGCCGGAAAGCGGCAGAGTGTCAAGCTTGGGCAAATCACCAATGCCGTTGATTCCGTCAGTGTACAGATCGAAGTTAAAGAGGCCGTTGCCCCCCACATTGCTGTCTCCGACGAGCCGCAGCGTGCCAGCGATGAGACTGCCGTTAAAACGGGTTTTCTTCAAAACAAGAGTCTCTCCGTCCGCCGCACCACCCTCAAGCTTAAACTTTGCCAGGGGCAGGTTCAGGGTAAAGGTTCCGCTCTGCGGGACACTCCCTGTTCCAGAAAACTGCGCTGTGCCCGAGAGAATACCGGTGAGAAGCAGAGGGCTGCTGCCCTTTATGAGCACTCCAGGGTCCACCTTCGCAATGTCCAGCGAGGTCTGCCAGCGGGCGCCCGCCAATTCTCCATTGATGCAGACGTTCCCCGGCACCCCGGTGAGACAAAAACTCTTGAGAAAACCGCCCTCACGCCCAAGGGAGAGCCGGGCCTCGCCCTGCTGCACCAGGCGCAGCACCTTCTCCTGCAGCAGTTCCAGTCTGCCACCGCCCAAAACTCCTTTCCACCTTTTCTCCGCGAGGTTATAACCGCCCTTCACAGACAGAGAAGAGGAGACACTGCCACCTCCGAAATCCCCTTTAGAGAGACGGACAGAGAGCGTATGACGATCAAGGCGACCGGCAAGGTCGGCATCAAGTGCGCCGATCCGGGTACTGCCGTTTTTCAATTTCATCGCGTGCAGGGTGCCGCTCACCAGGCCATTCTCTATCCCGTCGAGGCGAATACTGCCGTTAACACTCCCCAGAGAGAACTGATCCCGCGCCATTCCTCTGCCGCTGAATTCCGCCCGCATTTCCGGGCGGCTCAGAGTCCCCTCGGCAGACAGGGAAACCTGCAGACTGCCCCTTGACCGAACCAAAAAGTCACCAATGTCCGGTGAAGAGAAACTGCCCTTCACACGAAGTTTTCCAGACTCGCTGTCCGTGGCGACATTCCCCCTGGAAAGATGCAGCTGCGAACGGCCGAGAGTAAGGGAGAAGCCATCGGTGAGGAGGACGCCATCGGCAAAACTGATCCCACCGCTGCCGCTGAGTTTGTTGCCGCGTATCGTGCCGGAGAGCTCCGTCAAACGCAGCTCTGCCTGCAGACTCCTGTAGTCACTGTCTGCTCTTTTGTCTGAACTGGAGGCCAGCTGACCGCTGCTCTCCAGTTCTCCGTCGACTCTTCCCTCAAACAAGGGGGAGAAGCAGCCAGGATTAAATTTCTTCAGCAGAATCTTCGCCTGCCATCCGCCATCCCCTTCCCACGTAAAGCGGGCCGGTCCAACCACAGCCTCACCATCCCGTTCACCACTGCGCAGGAGCAATTTGTCGCTGGAGACGGAATCGTTGTCCAGCTGAATATCGCCGTTGAGCCACACCGGTTGATTATTTATATCACCGTCCAGTTCGGCTATGTTGACCTCTCCCTCCACTACATGGTTGAGAATTTTTCCAGAGGTCTTCAAACGAGTATCAAAACGTCCATCCAGACGACCGCCAAGCTGGGAGACAATTAGTTGCGGATCGATCTTTTCCCCATGCAGATCACCTCGCCAGGCAAAGCCCTCTTTCCAGTAGAGCCAGATGGACTCGGCGGTAACCAGCGATTCGCCCCGTTGAAGACGGACGTCGTTGATATCAATCTTTCTGGCGTTCCCATTGACATCCCCTTCGAGACGAAGATTCTTGCGATGTTCCCAGTCACCGGTGAAAATGGCATGCCCTTCGTAATGCTGAAAATCGCCCTTCACGTCCCCGTCCACATCACTGAAGACAATCGCCGGACAGTGTTTGATCCACGCGGAAAGGTCAAAATCGTATCCGCACAGACGCCCGGTCCAGTGCGGATCAGTGGTCAGATCATGCAGCTTCATGTCGACACCAAGGGTGCCGGGAGTAAACAGGACGGCGGCGAGATCTGGATTCTCCGCATCCCCTGAGAGATGCAGGGTGCCGGTCATTGAATGGAAGCCAAAACCGGCGAAACGGAAGAGGCCACCAAAATCGACCTGCCAGTCCGCCCTTTTCCCGCCCGCTGCAGGAAGAGTTCCCGGAACCAGTGAACCCTTCATATCGAGGGCCATATCCGGGCCATCCACCTTGAGCGTTTTTATCCGCACTCCGTGAAGGCCGCCGGAGAAGGCAAGGTGAATAGAGTCGAAGAGAAAAGATGTGCACGGATCACCATCGCGATCGAAACCGCGGTCAAAAGCCACGTCACTGGCGGAGAAATCGTCCACCTGCACGGAGAAGAGCGAGAGGAGTTTTTGCGGCTGAAAGGAGCTTTTTGCAGGCTCTTCTTCAGGACCACTGACGCTGCCATCCACAAAAAGTCCATCCACTTCCACCTGCTCCAGATGCAGTTTGCCCCGCAGCAGGGCAAGGGGGCTCCAGCGCATCAGAAACTTTTTCAGGGTGGTCGGTTTACCCGCGCCCTTCACACTGATATCAGCAAAGGTGAAACTGTTGAGAAATGTCCCGGAGGCCTGTCCGATATGTACCTGACCACCAGAAAAAGAGTTGGCCACAAGGCGCACACCCTGCACCCCGAGCGGGGACAACACCGCCCCGACGAGGCAGAAAAAGAGCAATAGCAACAGCAGCAGCACTCGATTTATCCGCCTGCGCGGCAAAAATCCCGGCAGTTTCACAGGTCACCTCCCACACTGAAATGGACCCGCAGCGGATAGCCCGATTCGGTGATCGCCGAGGCCACATCAAGCTTGATGGAGCCAAAGGGCAGCCGCACCCGCAGCCCGGTCCCTGCCCCCTGGTGAAAATCCAGCGAGAGGTCATTGGTGGCGGTGCCAACGTCCCAGAAGGCAGCCACCCCGAAATATTTACCAATCAGGCGCTCCGCCTCCACCGACTCCACGGTGAGATATTTTCCCCCCACCACATCGCCGTCTGAATTGGTGGGACCAATAGATTTATAGGCGTAACCACGGATGGAGTTGTCACCCCCTGCATAGAAACGCAGCGAGGGAGGGATGTCTTCAATGTCGTTGATCAGTGTCGCCCCGAAACGCGCCCTGCCCAGCAGCCGCCAGCTGCTGACCGGCGTAAGAACCATTTGGCCTCCCAGCTGCCACTGAAAAAAGGTGGCATCAGAGAGAGCACCCTCCACTGCCCCCTTGGATTCAGCGGAAACGCGCAGGCCGTTACGGGTATTAATAAGGTCATCGGCGAGTACCAGACCAGCGGTAGAGGTCGGCATGACAATGGTGGCCGTGCCACTGCTACTGCTGCTGCTGCCGACATCATAGGACTCATCTAAAAACTCCATTCCCCCGGAGAGATTAAACTTCGGCCCGCTGTATTCCCGCACGGCCGAGGTGCTGAACTTTCGGGTGGAGGTATCATCCCATTCATTCTCAGTATAGGAACCGTTCAAGAGGTAATGATCATAACGCGGGTCTTCTGAACGGGGCTTCTCCCAGGTAACGTAGACCTGTTTCTCAAACTCCGCGACTTCCACCCCCGCACCGAGATGATCACCACTGGAATTGAGCATACGGTTCTTCCAGCTGGCTGTCACTCCGGCACCGGTATTGGAGGCATAGCCCGCACCAAGGGTATATTTATTCAGCTGCTCAGGCATATCGAGACTCACGTCTACCGGGATCTCCCCGTCTTGCGCGTTCTCAGGATGGCCTGTTACGGTAACATTCTTGAAATAGTCAGTCTGATAGAGAATGGACTGCAGCTCATAAAGCGTCCCCACATTATAGGAGTCGCCCTTGCGATAGGGCAGATAGCCATGCAGCAGCTTTTCGCGAAAGCGTTGGGGCGGAGCGGTGGTAAGAGTCGTGTTCCCAAAGTGGTAAACCCTGCCGCTGTTGAGCACAAGGACAATGGTACTGGTGTTGGTAGCGGGGTCCACCTGCACCACACTGGTGGTGAAAGCGGCATCAAGGTAGCCCTCCTGAATGGCAACATTGAGCAGTTTTTTCTTCTCACTCTCATACAACTGCTGCCTGAGCACGTCGCCCTTTGCCAGCAGGAAGTTGCTGACCACTTTGTTGATGGAAGGGTTGTTGCGCCCGTCACCTTCACAGCGCAACTCCCGCGAAACCACCACCACCGGCGTGCCCTTATCAATGACAAAAGAGGCATCCCAGTTCATTTTGCCGTCTTTTTCCTCATGGGTAAGGGTCGATTTGATTTGCGGGTTATAGTAACCGAAGGGCTGCAGCGCCCCTTTTATCTCTTTGCTTCCACGACGGAAGAGTTGAGTAGCAGAGACACCATTGAGACTGGGGTTGCTGCGTTGACGGAAGAGAGAGAGGCGGTCAAAAACGTTTTTCAGCAGCGGATCTTTGATCCCGGTGACGCTGACATGGATCAGAATTGGCCCCTCCTTCTTCTTTTTTTGCTTGATACCGAGCAGATGCTCCAGCCGCTGCACAGTTGTCAGTTTCTTCGCATCAGCATCCTTTCCCGCATCAGCATCCTTTCCCGCATCCGCATCATTTCCCACATCAGCACCCTTTTCCGTGTCACTGCCACTGGCTTTGACCGTCGTATCCAGCTGCTCCGCTGCGACAGGGGCAACATCACCGCACACGGGGAGGAACAACACCAGCCACAACAGCAATAGTGTTCGACAGAAAGACAGCAATACGGTAGAAAAATGCACGAGATTCATTTACTCACAAAGGAGAAAAGCACGGGCAACACCGTTATCCGCTCTTCCCTCTCAAATTTTTTTATGCTTCCTCACAGAAACACTTTTAAATATCGCCAATGAAAAAAGAAAATATCGTCGTCGAGAAAATCGTTAACGGCGGATTCGGCCTTGCCCGCGGAAGTTCAGGACAAGTGTTGCTTATCCCCGGAAGTCTCCCCGGAGAAGATCTTATTGTAAACGCTGCAGAGGAGAAAAAAAACTATTCTTTCGCCACGTTGAAGCAAATCCTCACCCCCCATGAAAAACGGCGGACACCACCCTGTCGCTGGCTGGCAAAGGGGTGCGGTGGCTGCAATCTGCAACATGCAGAATACGGCCTGCAGCTGGAGCTGAAAGATGCTGTGCTCAGCGATCTGCTGCACCGGCAATCCCCAGAGCTGATGGCAGAGGTGGAGACAGGGCGAAGGCCCATACTCGCAGCGCCGGAAGAATTTGGCTACCGTCAGCGCCTTCGCCTCGCAGTGCAGGACGGTCGCCCCGGTTTTCGCCGCAGCCGCTCCCATGAAATTGTAGAGATTGACAGCTGCATGCTCGCCCCGCCCGCGCTCAACAAAGTGCTCGACGGTCTGCGTACTCGCGGCAGGCAACTCCTTGAGATGTGCAGCGAGGTTGAACTGTTGGCAGATCCACACACCCACGAGGTGGTGATTCTCCTTCACTTTCAACGCCCGCCCCGCCCCGGCGACCGCAAAGCCGCGCTTAAACTTGTCGAGACACTGCCACAGGTGACTCGACTTTTTTTCTGTGGGGAAAACTTTGCCCTGCAGGGGGCCTCCGGGGAGGAATCACGCCAGCTCGGCTATTCTTACGCCCCCTCCAGCCTTGCTCCGGCGCTGAATTTCAGTTTTGAAATCGGCGGCTTCTGTCAGGTCAACCTTGCCCAGAATCAGCGACTGATTGAGACGGCACTGGAGTTCGCCAGCCTGCAGCCGGAAGAACGGGTGCTCGACCTTTTCTGTGGCATGGGCAACTTCTCTCTACCGATGGCGCTGCAGGGTGCGGGAATCCTCGGAATTGAGGGGCAGGGTTCCGCCATTCGCAGCGCGAAAAGAAACACCGACGCGGCCGGAGTGGCGGCGGAATTTCGCAAGACACCGGTACATACTGCCTGTGCGGAACTGTCCGCCGCCGGAGACCGTTTTGACCTCATCCTGATAGACCCGCCCCGTGAAGGCGCGCCCGCTCTTGCCCCCATCCTCGCCACCCTGGCCCCGCGACTGGTCTATATCTCCTGCGACCCGGCAACTCTCATGCGCGATCTCACCGCCCTGCGCAGCCACGGCTTCCACATCACCGCCATGCAGCCGGTGGACATGTTTCCCCAGACTCACCACCTTGAGGTCGTCACCCTCCTCTGCCGTGACTGAAGGGTACCCTGAAGGGGCCGGACAGAATCCCCCCGCCACTCTCCTGTCTTGCAATTCGCAGACAAAAACCGTACGTTGAGATGAACTGCGGGAGCCCGAAAGGGCTGAGAGGGGCAGCTTCCCGACCGCCACACCTGAACCGGATAATGCCGGCGGAGGGAAGTTTTCTCCCCGCCCTGTCCGCAAACACTGCTACAGGAGCACCCATGAAATTCACGCGTCCCTTTCTTGCCATTTTTACCGCTGCCATCTTCTGCCTTGGCAGCACAGCATCCTTCGCCACTGAAACCCTCACCGTAATGACCCACGACAGCTTCAGCGTCAGCGCGAATGTAATGGCGCAGTTTGAGAAGGCCAACAATGTTAAAGTGCGTTTTCTGAAAAGCGCCGATGCCGGTGCCACCCTTGTGCAGGCAATTCTCTCTAAGGAGAATCCCCTGGCCGACGTCCTGTACGGTGTGGACAATACCTCTCTCTCCCGTGCCCTTGAGGCCGATATCTTCCTTCCCTGGGAATCTCCCATGCTCAGTCAGATTATGCCCATCCTCGATCTCGACAAAAAGCACCGTCTCCTGCCGGTGGACTACGGGGATGTCTGCCTCAATTATGACAAAAAATGGTTCCTCGAACACAAGATTGCCCCGCCGACGGGCCTTGACTCACTGATTGATCCGGCATATCGCAGCCTCACCGTAGTGGAAAATCCCGCCACCTCCAGTCCCGGCCTCGCCTTTCTGCTCACCACCGTTGCCCACTGCGGCGACAGTAAAGAAGGCTACCTTGACTATTGGAAGAAACTCAAAGCCAATGACCTCTACATTGCCGACGGCTGGAGCGACGCCTACTATGGCCAGTTCACTGCCGGTTCAGAAAAGGGTGATCGGCCCATCGTCGTCAGCTACGCCTCCAGCCCGGCAGCTGCCGTGTGGTTCTCCAGCGACAAAACCGCCGCTGCCCGTACCGCCGCAGTCACAGAGAATAAGTCTGCTTTCCGTCAGATTGAGTTTATCGGTATCCTCAAAGGGACGAAAAAAGTGGCCCTCGCACAAAAATTCGTCGATTTTATCCTCAGCCCACCCTTCCAGGAAGATATTCCACTGCAGATGTTCGTCTTTCCGGCCAACAAGACGGTGAAACTGCCGGAAGTTTTTGTGAAAAACACCACCGTTGCCAAAGCACCAGTTGAGATAAGTGCGAAGGAAATTGATGAGAACCGCGCACGCTGGGTGGAGACCTGGACCAACGAAGTCCTGCGCCACTAAGGCCCGCCGCGTACCCAGCCATGCCCTCAATTCTCAATCATATTGAAACCCACGGCGACCGATTCCTGATCATGGACGGTCGCCTGCCGGTAATTTCCGGTGGTCTGGTGCGCGATGAGCTGCGCCTTTACAACCTTAACCTTGAGACGATGCAACAACTCCTCACCAACCTGCCGGATGCCGTGAAAGACGCCCTGCGCGGGGTGACAATGGAGACGCAGACAGCCCGCCTCTCCGGCGGACAGAAGATCATCCTCGCCACCCTCTTCGCCCTCGCCTCCCCCGCTCCGCGAATTCTCTTTATCAACTTTTTCCGCCCCCTTTTCCCCGCTACCCGCCGGGTGGTGCTAGCACTGGTAGAGACCGCGCGCGGCAATCGGGAGGAGATCAGGATTATGAATGAAGAGACGGAGGAGAAACTCCTCAACACCGGGGAAACAACGTGAATATAACTCTTCCCGCAGGCCGCTACCCGCTGTATCAAAAGGAGCGCGGCGGCGGAATTATCCTTGAACTCCGCGAAGATTTTATCCTCCGCTGCGGCGAAGTGTGGCTGCTCACCGGAGATAACGGCCTTGGCAAAAGCTCCTTTGTGCGCCGGACACTGCTCCCCGCCGCCCGCAGTGAAAACGGAGATTCACCTCTCGTCTGCTGGTTCGAACAGGATTTTCAATTGCAGTGTGAGGCAATCCGGGCAAGGGCTGCCGCCCTCGGGAAGCCCATTCCTGCAAATGAAGAGAGCGCCATGACAGCCCTGCTGGATGATTTTGCCGCAACCGCCGGAGAAGAGCGGGAGGTTCTCTACCTCTTCGACGAAGCGGAGATGTATGCAGCCATCCCCGGACTGGACACCCGCCTCGCCCCGCGTCACACCCTGCTGCTCATCAGCCACAGCGATGATACCCTTGCCCGCTATCCCCAGGCGCGACGACTCAACTTTACGGCACAGGGAGGGGGAGTCAGTCTCCTGAAAGAAGATCATGTCCGGCCTTAATTCATCTTTCAAACTCATTCTGCTGCTGCTTCTCGCCCTGCTCTTCATCGGCCTCTTCTGCGTTCTCTGGCTGGACAGCGGCCTCGCTCAGGGTCTTGCCCTGGCGGGAATCTCGGTGGCGAGCATGGTGCGAACCTCGCCGCGCCAGTTCTTACAGGAACTGCGACTCTTCGCCAGTTTCGTAGTACTGATGGGGCTTTTTTACCTGATTTTCGGCCTATTATCTCTGAACGGCCACCCCTTGAGCTGGTGGTCTCTCTTTGCAGCCAAACGGCTGTCACTCTTTCTCAGCACCCTCCTCGCTCTCGGCTTCCTCCTCTCCTTTATCTCCATGGAGGACATTTTCACCCTGCCGATGTCAGCCGGTCGCAAGAAATATCTGCTGCTCGGCAGCTCGCTCTACAGTACATCCCGCAACGCCATGGAAGACATTGAGCTGCACACCTCACTTTTTCCGGAGAACCAGCAGCAGAAACGCAGTATGGGGGGGCGTTTCCGGCGGCAGCTCATCTCTATTCTGACATTGATTTTTTATATTCTCCGCGAGGCTGAACTGCAGGGGGAGATGATGGATAATCGTATAAGACACTGCTTCACGACAGCAAAAGGAAAACAAAAATGAAGACAGAAATGAAAAAGCTGAAAACACGATGGTATTTTCTTGTAGCGATGGTGGTCGTAGTGCTGCTGACAACCCTCTTTGTGCGCATTCCCATCCCCAGTCGGGGCTATTTCAACTTCGGGGATGTGGCAGTGGTCTTTGCCGGGCTGGTACTGGGACCGCGGGGGGGATGTATCGCAGGTGCCCTCGGTTCGGCTCTGGCGGATGTCATCGGAGGATTTGTCATGTTTGCCCCGCTCACCCTCGTCGCCAAGGGGATGGAAGGGCTGCTCAGCGGCATGGCGCGGGGCAGATCAAAGACAGCCGCGGCGTTGCTGCCCCTTGCTGGCGTCCTGTCCATGGCAGCCCTCTACTTTGCCGGCGAGACGCTGATGCCGCAGATCGGCCTTGCCGGGGCTCTGGCGGAAATTGTCCCCAACCTCATTCAGGCCGCCGGTGCCTATCTCGGCGGACGGGCGCTCTTTGCCATGTACAGCAGGATGGAGCGAGAATAGTTTTTTCAGGTTCCTTCAGTCCGATTCAGTTACCTTGCCCTGCAGATAGAAGGAACGGGCAATATAGATGAACGGGGTATCAAGCATGGCGACCAGCCACTTGAGCAAATAGGTGCTGAGGCAGATCTCCAGCAAAACCGGGAGGGGGTAGACACCGTAAAAAGCAATCCCGGTAAAAATTAAAGTGTCCAGCCCCTGGCTCACCATGGTGCTGAGGTTGTTGCGAATCCACAGATGCCCGGCCGCCGGGAAGCGCCGCCGCCAGAACTCGAAAGCGAGAATGTCATGGTACTGTGAAATCCCGTAGGCGCAGAGACTGGCAAGGGTGAGACGTGGCATCAGCGAGAAGATGGTCTGCATGGATTGCTGGGAAAAGTCCTCCGATGAGGGCACAAACCAGAGTGCCATGTTCATCAGCAGGGTGAAGGAGAAAAGCGAAAAAAAGCCGAAGAACACAGCTTTTTTTGAATATTCACGACCGTAATTTTCTGAGAGAATATCAGTGACCAGAAAGGAAGAGGCATAGACAATATTGCCGAGGGTCGCCTCAACCCCAAAAAGGTTCACCATCTTCACCACCTGAATATTGGCAACGATGGTGGCGATGGGCACCCACAGGAAGAGACCGGTTCTCCCGGCGAAACGGTAGATGGTGAGGATAAGCAGAAAGTTTACCAGCAGCATGGCAAACCACAGAAGTTCATTGAAACCGACAAATTGAGTCATGGTTTTCTCCAGTTTTGATGTAGGGCGGGTAATTCTGGCACCGCCGCGAAAGGAGAAGCAGTCACGCTGCTCCCCGAGCGCGGAGAAGATACAGAAAAAGAGGAAGGAGCGCAAGCCATCTCATGGAGAGTCCACAAAGTTCACCCCGGGCAGCCCGTCTCGCACACCGCATCGCCACCATTCCGTCACGGAAGATGCTCTTTGCCATGCCGCTGCTCTTTCTCACCCTCTTCTACTTTTATCCGCTGAGTGGGATCACATCTATCAGCTTCAAAGCGGACGCCGACGGCACACTGACGAAACTCTTCACCAATCCAGTCTATCGCCACATCCTCTGGTTCACGGTATGGCAGGCGGCGCTCTCCACTCTGCTCACCCTCTTTTTCGCACTGCCCGGGGCATGGCTCTTCGCCCGCTGCAGCTTTCCCGGCAAGCGCTTTATCGAAGCGGCGATGACCATCCCCTTCGTCATGCCGACGGTGGTCACTGCTGCCGCCTTCCGCGCCATGCTCGGCGGGGGGGGACTGATCAACGAATTTTGTGTCCACCAACTTGGTTTCACTGCACCTCCCATCGCCCTGGACCACACCATATTCTTTTTTTTACTCGCCCACGTCTTCTACAATTACAGCCTGATCACCCGCATGGTCAGCGGCTACTGGAGCGGTCTCGACCAGCGGCTCGCCGCCGCCGCACAGATGCTCGGAGCCAGCCCCCGTCAAACCTTCCTGCGCGTCACCCTGCCACTGCTCATGCCGGCGATCGCCTCAGCAGCACTGCTGACCTTCATCTTCTGTTTCACCAGCTTCGCCATCATCCTTATCCTCGGCGGACCGGCATATTCAACCCTTGAGGTGGAGATTTACCGGCAGACGGTGCAGCTCTTCAACCTGCCAATGGCCGCCAGTCTGTCGCTTATGCAGATCATCTTCAACTTTGCGCTGATGTGGGTCCACGCCCTGCTCAGCCGCCGTACCGGCGTCTCCTTTTTCAACGGGACGACCTCCGTCGGTGAGCATGCCACTTCGTTGACCCGTCGGTTCTTTATCGCCGTCAACCTCCTCTTCATAGGGGTGCTGCTTCTCGCCCCGCTGCTCTCCCTCGTCGTCTCCTCCTTCAGTAGCGGAAGTGGCTTCACCCTGCGTTACTATCAGGCACTGAGCGTGGGGCACTCATCTCTTTTTTATGCCCCGCCCCTCTCAGCCATGGTCAACTCCTTCGCCATCGCCCTCACCACCACCCTTATCGCCCTGCCCCTCGGGATGATCAGCGCCGAGTTTCTTGCCGGAACACAAGGACGGGCGGCCTCGCTGTGGGATGCCATTATCATGCTGCCGCTGGCCACCTCCGCCGTTACCCTCGGCTTCGGCTTCATCGTCACCCTTAACCACTGGCCACTCAACCTGCGCGATTCCTTTATCATGCTGCCGCTGGCCCACAGCCTCGTCGCCTTTCCCTTTGTGGTGCGCAGCCTGCTGCCCACCGTGCGCCGCATCCCCGCCAGCCTGCGCGATGCCGCAGCCCTGCTTGGCGCATCCCCGTTCACAGTCTTTTACCGCATTGAGCTGCCACTGCTGCGCCCGGCGCTGGTAGTTGCAGCCGTCTTCGCCTTCTCCATCAGCATGGGAGAGTTCGGCGCCACCGCGTTCATCGCCAGACCCCAGCTGCCCACCCTGCCGCTGGCCATCTTCCGCTTCCTCAGCCGCCCCGGAGAGCTCAACTACGGCGAGGCCATGGCAATGGCCTCCCTGTTGATGGCTGCCGCCGGATCGGGCTTTATTCTCATCGGACTTCTGGAACGGCGCAAGAGCAATACTCCGAAATACGTCACTTCTCAAAAACTCTTGAAAAACAAAACAGGAGAAGGGGAGACGGGAGACAGGAGAAAGCAAAAGGCGGTAAAACAGTTTTTTTCACCGCGAAGAACGCTAAGGAACGCGAAGAACGGCAAAAACCTTTGAGAGAAAGATTCTTTAAACTAATACTAATTATACCATTCCTATTAAGGAATACCCCGTTTTGTCTCCTGTTTATCCATTCATGGTTACAAACGACAAAAGGAACCACGAATGGACACGAATAAACACGAATTATTACTGAAAAAACCATAAGAGAATGCCCTTGTGGTTGAATTCGGTCTGTTCTCATGCTCCAGGTAAACTACGGAAGACACGGAAAGCACGGAATATGAGAGCGTAAAACGCTCAACCCCGACTTTCGGATGACTCCCGAAGTTGATTCATACTCCTGGTGCACTGTACGGCTTAACTTCGGATGCAAACGTTTTCGTTTAATGCGTTGTCCCTGTTCGTGAAAATTCGTGTCCATTCGTGGTTACAAACTGCAAAAGGAACCACGAATGGACTCGGATAAACAGGATGTAACATTGATCTCATTGTAGAAACGTCTGTTGCTGTTGTTATATTTTTACTCTTCGCGTCCTTCGCGGTGAAATTCTTTGTCTTTTCCCACAGCTTTTTGAGAAGTTATGTTTTTGTATAAAATGCTTTTTTCCGTTGGCAAAAAATCTTTTCGCTGTTCCATCTTTTGCTTTTTCCATAAATTTCTGACACGTTACCGAAATACCGGACAAAAATATGAAACCACTGCTTGATATTGAACAACTGTGCGTCAATTACGAAGGCCAGCCAGTGCTCCACGGGGTAACCCTTTCTCTTGCCCGCGGGGAGCTCCTCTGCCTGCTCGGTCACTCCGGCTCCGGCAAAACCACACTGCTCCGCGCCATTGCCGGACTGGAAGAGCCAGCCTCCGGCATCATCTCCTGCGACGGGAGTGACCTGCGCGACACCCCCCCGCACCGCCGGGGCTTCGGCATGATGTTTCAAGACTATGCGCTTTTTCCCCATAAAAATGTGACGGAGAACATCACCTTCGGACTTGAGATGCAGGGGATGAGGGGAAACAAAGCCGCTGCAAGGGCAGAGGAGATGCTGGAGCTGGTAAATCTGGCAGGGTACGGCAAACGACATATTGACGAACTCTCGGGCGGGCAGCAGCAGCGGGTGGCACTGGCACGCAGCCTGGCTCCCCGCCCGCGCCTGCTGCTGCTCGACGAGCCCCTCGGCTCTCTCGACCGCAGCCTGCGCGACCACCTCGCCGAGGAGATTCGCACCATTCTCAAACAGCTGGAGGTGACCGCCATCTTCGTCACCCACGATCAGATGGAGGCCTTTTCAGTCGCCGACCGGGTGGCGGTCCTGCTTGACGGCCGCCTCGCCCGCCTCGACACACCGGAGGCGGTGTACCGCGACCCGCAACAACGCGAAGTCGCCTCCTTTCTCGGCTTTGCCAACTTCGTGGAAGGCCGCCTTGATGATCGCGAATTTACCTCACCGCTTGGCAGACTGAGTTTTGATGACATGAAGAGTAACAAGGCACAGGGCCAGCGCACCCTGCTGCTGAGGCCGGAGGGTGCAACACTCGCAGAGGGGGCTGAGGGAAGAGGCCTCAGGGTAAGCGGCTCAGTACGCAGCCGTACCTGCCTCGGCGGGCATTACCGGCTCAGGGTGGAGAAGATTGACGGCCTTAACGCCCCGCTGACCTTTGAGATTCCCCTTGCCCCCGCGCCACCTGCAAAAGGAAGCGCTGTGGAGATAGATGTGCCTGGAAATTCGCTGGTCCTGCTTGCGCAATCAGAGACATGAGACTATATAAATGACACCATGACCGTTCTCATTGCGGGTACCTTGAATAATTTTGTATTCCGTTCAGATTCAAGGGATTCTTGCGTCCCCAATCCCCATGCCTGCCATCTCGCAGTCACGCCGGCCGGCACTCTTAATGAAACCGACAGACCATGACTGAAAAAAAAATCGTCATCTTCGCAAACGGCAAACTGAAAAACAGAGAAAGAGCCCGCCACATCGCCTCCGATGCCGACTTTATTATCTGTGCCGACGGCGGATCCGTTTACTGCGATAACCTCGGGATCATCCCTGATCTGCTGGTAGGTGACCTGGACTCTACCCCGAAGAAACTTCGCAAGAAGTTTGAGATGCAACATGTGGAGATAGATCAGCATCCAACCCACAAAGACAGTACCGACCTTGAGCTGGCCCTGCGCCACGCCGTCAAGATGCGGGAGGAGCACAAGTCAAACCGTCACGACAAGGTCTCTGTACATCTCATTGCAGCCCTCGGCGGCCGTCTCGACATGACACTGGCCACCATCCTCATCCCCGCAGCCTGGGCCTACCGTAACCTCGACATCTTTATCCACGGCGACCACAACCTCGTACGCCTTCTTTCCCCCGGCAGTCACACCGTTTATGGCACACCAGGCGCCAGAGTCTCCTTCCTGCCCATCGCCGGAGAGGTGAAAGATTTGAGTCTTATCGGCTTTGAATACTCCGTCGATCACATCAACCTCCGTCTCGGCTCAAGCCGCTGCGTGAGTAACCACATTGAGAAAGACTCCTGCCTCGTGTGCTTTACAGAGGGGATGCTGCTGATGGTGATGGATAATTAGGGGGACATCCTCTGCCGGGGAAAGAGAGAAGTGTCACTGTTATTCCCCCCATTCGCGTAAACTGAAAAACTATTCTGTATTACTTCTCAGTCCGGAATAAATTCCTGTTCCCAAACCAGGCAGTTCCAACAGCCGTGTTTGTAACAATGAAAGCAGCGTGACATGGTGAAAGACTTGCCCGGCTTTCTGTCTCCCTTTTTCCGTTCTTTCCACTTGAATTTAACTCAATCTTTGTTCTCAAATGATTTTCGCCTTTATTCGCGTTCCTTAGCGTTCTTCGCGGTAAAAAAATGTTTTACCGTTTTTTGCTGTTTGTAAAATTGGATGCTTTTGTGATAATGCCCAACCATGTATATGTCATTATCATAATAGACAAACAGGATGATAAAATTGATCGCTGAATTCAAGTAATAAGTACAACACGTTTGCCAGTGAAGACTTCCAGCGGGGTTAGCCCTTTTAAG
>JALNVI010000057.1 GCA_023231425.1 Desulforhopalus sp.
TGGTGGGATCAAAGTCTTGCACCGCCGCTTATTCTGGGACTGGCCCCTCTCTTCCTTGCGGTTTTATTTTATTACAGGCCATCCAAAAGCGAAAAACGATTCGTGACCCCGATCACCCTCCTTTTTATCTGCATTTTTTTCTTTTTTGGTGGCTGGGAAATTGTTGTAAAAGTGTTTCATGCCACAACCAGCATTCTCTCTTACGTCACCGACACAGAGGACAGCAGTTATCCCAAAATCAGTGATATGGTCAGTGAACAACAACGCATAGATCTCGGGAAATTTACACAAGGAATATTTTATTACAAACTTCTCCTCATACCAGCGTGTGTCGGGACACTTCTTCTTCTCTGGCGTCAGAGGTTACGTCTGATTGTCTGTACACCTGTATACTTTGTCGGCATACTTGCCCTCCTTTTCGCCACTCGCTTTACCATCTTTGCCGTCCCTGCTGCAGCCCTCAGTCTGGGATACTTTTTTTCAGAAGTCGTTACCTGGGTCAGCCGACATTTGCCTAAAAAGATCTATACACACATTACGTGTACCCTGCTGGCACTGCTCACCATCTTTATTGGCTGGCAGGAATTCGGCAGAACGGACAATGCCTGGGCCATCTTCCCCTCGCAGGCAGTGCGCGGGATGAAACGCCTGCAGGTTATCACGGAACCCAACGCCGTTATCTGGAGCTGGTGGGACCAGGGACACCCTCTTATCTATTGGGCGGCGCGGGATACCATCAACGATGGCATGGTTCACAGTGCGGCCCGCACCTACAGTAACGTCTTGCCTCTCACCATGGAGAACGACAGAGAAGCAGCAAACTTTATAAATTTTTATGTCGCCCACGGGTTACAGGGAAAAGAAACGTTTGCTCAATTTGCTGCTCAATTTGGCCTTCAGGGACAGCAGACCATGTTGCGAATTCTTCGCACTGGCAGTGAGCAGTGGAAAAAACTCTACCCTCAATTAAGCAGTGAAACAAAAGAAAAGTGGCAGGCACTTCTCTTCCCACAGCAGAAACGCCCTGTCTATCTGTTTAATGATATGAAACAACAGACTGTAATCCCCCTCTTCTACTGGTTTGCGACGTGGGACTCCCAAAAAGGTCAGGGGGAAAAAATATTACCATTGTATACATTCCCTTTTTCAAAAAAAGCTGCTGAAAATTTTATGGAGGGGAAGCTTCCATCGCAGGAATCCTTTCACGTCGATCCACAAACGTTGATGTTAACGTCCAATGCAATCCTTAAGGAGGGGTTTCCTCTCTATAAAGTCACCCTGACAACAAAGGATGCAAGTACCCAACAGGGCCCTCTCACAGGCTACCCGGGAACCGTTTCTCCAAAGTTCACCCCTGCTTACAAGAAAACAAACCAGATATATACGGACTCAGGCCAATATGATCTTGATATCAACATTCCCATGCAGATACTATATTTGCTTGATGACAAGCTCACAAAGACATTGATATACCGCCTCTTCTCACGAAAAAACGCCTACGATTCCCGCTATTTCAAACCGGTGGAGCTCAAAGAGCCCTACTACCAGATCTGGAAGGTAACCAGCGATATGGCACCGGAGAACCTGACGAAACCTCTCGCGGAGGGAAAAGCTGTTCAGTGAAAAAAAATCTGGACATCCCCCCTGCAATCACCTATATTGTGTTTCTCCCTTTCACAGGGATTAACATTTAATTTCAGTGGTCGACTTTGACAGCCGGGCCCTGCGCAACAAGGAATCGTGAACTCCGCCAGGTCCGGAAGGAAGCAACGGTAGCGAATCTTCTTGTGTGTGCAGGTCACCCGGCTGTCTTTTTTTTGTGCACCACATTTTCACGGCTCTCATCCCGGCAGGCGTTCTTCTCTCGGCACCGCCATTCATTCCACCACACATTGCCATGTCCTACTTAGTACTCGCAAGAAAATCGAGACCGCAGAACTTCGATGAAGTTGTAGGACAGAAGCCCATTGTCAGAACCCTGAAGAACAGCATCGCCCGTGAGCGGATTGCCCACGCTATTCTCTTCTCCGGAGTGCGCGGGGTGGGTAAAACCACGCTGGCGCGCATCATGGCCATGGCGATAAACTGCGAAGCACCTCCCGCAGAGAGGCCCTGCAACAAGTGCAGGTCCTGTCTTGATATTGTCGCCGGCCGCTCTCTTGATATTGAGGAGATTGACGGGGCCTCCAACAACGGCGTGGACAATGTGCGCGAGCTGCGGGAAAAGGTGAAGATCATGCCCACCAGTTCGCGCTGCAAGGTGATCATTATTGATGAAGTGCACATGCTCTCCATCTCCGCCTTCAACGCCCTGCTGAAAACACTGGAAGAGCCGCCGGAGCATGTCTATTTCATATTTGCCACCACCGAGATTCACAAGGTTCCGGTCACTATCCTCTCCCGTTGTCAGCAGTATGAGCTGAAGAAGATCTCGGAGCTGGAGCTTATCGCCCATTTCAAAAAGCTGGTGGAGGGGGAAGGTTTCACTGTTGAGGAGAGCGCCCTTTCACTGATTGCCCGCGAAAGCGGCGGCTCGGTGCGCGACGGGTTGTCGCTCTTAGACCAGATGTTTTCCTTCGGCGAGAAGAATATCACCAGTACAGATGTGGTGGAGATGCTCGGGCTGGTGGGCCGGGAGGTGTTGATGGAACTCACTCGCGCCCTGCTTGACGGCCAGCGGCAGACGGTTTTTGCCACTCTAAACGAAGTCTTTGACTTCGGTGTGGACCTCAAGCGCTTCATGGAAGATCTGCTCGGCAATTTCCGCACCCTGCTGCTGCTCTCCATGCACGGCTGTGAAAAGCTGGTGGAGCTCTCCGAGGCGGAGTTCGATGAGTTCAGCGAGCTGGCGCGACGTTTCAGCACGGAGTCCATCCATCTGAAACTCACGCAGCTGATGGCTGCCGCCGAATCCCTTCAGCACGCCGCACAGCCGCGCCTCACCCTCGAAACATCTCTGCTCAAGGTGATTGAGGCCGGAAACGTGATGCCACTCTCCGCCGTCCTCGGCCAGATGGACAGGATTCTGCCCCAGCTGAAGGAACTCGGAGAACTCAAGGCGCAGGCCGTTGCTTCTGCCACTCCGACCAAAGTACAGAGCAGAGGAGAAGAAAACACCCCTGGAAAAAAGCCTGAGCCTCCCGTCGCGGAGGTCTCTGAAGCTGATTCACCTGCCCCTGTCCCTGAAGAGCTTCCCCCTCCTCCACCAGACGAAGAGGAACTGTGCGAGCCGGAACCGCCAACAGCTCCGCCTCCTCACCCGGCTTCCCCTGCTCCGCAGGCCCCGTTCTCTGCCGACTCTTCCTCCTCTGTCGACTGTGCTGCCATAAAGAAAAAATGGCCTGAATATATCGCCCAGGTGGACAGCGAGGTTGAGTGGATGGCCGCCGTGCTGCAGGATGCCCTTGAGGTGACAGTACAGGAGGGCGATCCCTGCCGCATTGTGGTGCATTATGAAGATGAAACGAGTTGCTCAATGCTGCGGCAGTCCGCCAACATGGAGATACTGGAGCGCCATGCGCTGGATTTTTTCGGCAGAGCCATTACTCTCTCTCTCACTGCGACAGAAGAGGATAAGAGTGATGAAAACTCGCCTCGCGCCATGCGCAAACGCCTCGCCAATGATCCGAAGGTACGCCTGACCACCGAGGTCTTTCTCGGCCAGGTGGGTGAGGTGCGCATACGTTCAAAGGCTATGCAGAAGAAAAACTAAAGATAAAAAGGGAGAAAGGAGACGGGAGAAGGGAGACGGGAAAAAGCAAAAGACGGAAAGACAATTTTTTTACCGCGAAGAACGCTAAGGAACGCGAAGGAAAGCAAAACCATTTGAGAATAAAGATTTTAAAACTAAACAGGAAATTACTGTTGTTATATCTTTACTCTTCGCGTTCTTCGTGTCCTTCGCGGTGAAATTCTTTGTCTTTTGCTTTTTCCTGCCTCCTGTCTCCCTTTTTGTATTACGAAACCAGCAGTAAAAAAAATAACGCAGGAAACACAGCTCCATCTCATTTATAAAGGACAGCATTATGGATATCAGCAGTATGATGGAACAAGCCAAATCCATGCAGCAAAAGATGGCCAGAATTCAGGAAGAGCTCAGCAAAAAAACGATCACCGGCAATGCTGGCGGCGGCATGGTTGAGGTCACGGTGAACGGTCAGGGCGATGTGCTCAGGGTAAAACTGGAGCCGATGGTCATCAATGTGGAAGAGGCGGAAATGTTGCAGGATCTTATTACCGCAGCCACCAACGATGCCCTGCGCAGGGCAAAAGAGCTGAGCAAACAGGAGCTGGCACAGCTCACCGGCGGGCTGAATATCCCTGGTCTGACCAACTTCCTGCGTTAACAGAATGCAGGTTATCCCCCCCGCCCTTGAAAATTTGATTGAGCAGTTTTCCCGTCTCCCGGGAATAGGCAACAAGTCCGCTACGCGGCTGGCACTCAATATTCTGCGCAGACCCGCCGGGCAGGCGCACGAACTGGCCAACGCGCTGGATAAGCTGCACAGCTCAATTCGCCTCTGCTCCAACTGCTTCTCCTTTTCGGAGACAGATCCCTGCGCCATCTGCGGCGACCCGAAACGCAATGCTTCGGTGGTCTGTGTGGTGGAACAGAGCGCAGACATGCTCGCCATTGAGAAAACGGCCTCCTTCCGCGGCCAATATCATATCCTCCACGGGGTCCTTGCGCCGATGGACGGTATTGGCCCGGATGAGCTGAAGATAAAGGAACTGCTCGCCCGTATCCACCAGGGCGTGATTGAAGAGGTGATTATTGCCACCAGCTCCACCGTACCAGGAGAGGCGACGGCCTCTTTTCTTATCGATCTGTTATCTCGATATAAGGTCAGATTTACCCGGCTTGCCTGTGGAATTCCTATGGGAATGGACATCAAGTATGCAGATAAATACACCCTTTCCAGAGCCCTTGAGGGGAGATATTCTCCCAGAAGAGAGGGGTAAATCCTTTTCCGGAATGTAATATCAATTCCATTTTGTATTGGTGGATTTAAAGACAGGGACGGGAAAAGGGAGAAAGGAGACGGGAGACGGGAAAAAGCAAAAGACAGTAAGACACGCTAAATACGCGGAAGATTCTCTCTATAAAATGTCCACGCACTCGCGTTCTCTGGTCAGTAAAAAATGTAATTGGTATAAATCTTTTTTTGGAAGGTAACTGAATGAAACGAGCCATTGTCCTCCTTGCCCTTCTTACCAGTTCCTGCGGATTTTTCGGCCATGAAAATTCGCCGTCTCCCGCCGTTGACACTCCTGTCCCCTGCACCCCGGAGTGGTTTCGTCTTGCGGGCAGGAATCTTCCCCTTGAGGGTACGGCGCAACCTGCCCCGGGGACGCCACAGTGGATGCGCAGCGTGGAGAGCCAGCTCGGCACAGAAGAAGACTCTTCCTGGCCAGAGGCGGGAACGAATGAGTGGTGCACTCTGGCCGACAACGGACTGAAAGCCATACTGCTCGCCAAATCCCAGCCCGCCTCTTTCTCCTGCGACCGGGTGGCCAGGGAGAGTACGGAAGGGACCATTTGTCGGACGCCGGAGCTGGTACAACTGGACCGCAGTCTGAGCGAGACCCTGAAAATTTGTAAAGAGGAGAGTTCAGCGAATATTCAGAGTGTCCTCGAAAAGAACCAGCGCGAGTGGCGAATTTCCCGGGACAACTGCGGCCATGGTGAGGACGCGGTGCCCTGTATTGCACAATCTTATCGCAGGCGCATTGCCACTCTGCAGGCAACGTTTGATCTGGCACTGAAGAGGGGGCCGATCCTTTTCACCTGTCCGGCGAATCCGGACGGTGACCTCAAGGCGTCGTTCTACAGCACCGATCCACCCACTCTCCTCGCCGTGCGGGAAGACAGTGAATCGGTACTGTTTCTCGTGCCCTCAGCGAGCGGGGAGAGGTATGAAGGGAAAAACACGATGGTGTGGGAGCAGCGTGGCAAGGCGCTGGTGCACTGGGGATACGACGCAGAGACCATTAAGTGCACAGAGCCCGGCTCAAAATAAAAGGAGGCTGGAGACAGGAAAGCGAGGAGACAGGAGAAAGGAGACAGGAGAAAGGAAAAAGCAAAGGCAAAAGACTGGATGGCTAACGAAACACGCTAAACACGCGAAAGTTTCTCTATATAAAATGCTTTTTTTCGCATGTTTCGTATATTTCGTTGGCAAAAAAAATCTTTTCGCTGTTTTAGCTTTCACAAGGACACCTTGAAACAATCTCATCCAACAACGGGCGTCATCGGGTTTTGTTGCCCTGCTTTTTCCTGTCTCCTGTCTCCTTTTTCCTGTCTCCCCTTTACTCCCCTCCGCAAAGTTCGCGGTAGCGGTAACAGGTGGTGAGGTGGTCATTTACCATGCCGATTGACTGCATAAAGGCGTAGCAGATGGTCGGCCCGACAAAGGAGAAGCCCCGTTTCTTCATGTCCCGGCTCATCTTCTTTGACACGTCAGTCTGCGCGGGGATCTCTTCCATGCGGTTGAAGTGGTTTTGCAGCGGCTGTCCGTCGACAAAATCCCACAGATAGTCGCTGAGGGTGAGCCCCTCTTTATTGAGCTGCAGGGTGGCACGGGCGTTTTTTATCACCGATTCGATTTTCAGCCGGTTGCGGATAATCCCTTCATTCTGCAGGAGCCGCTCAATATCGGCGTCACCGTAGCAAACAATCTTTTCTACAGTAAAAGCTTCAAATGCCCTGTAATAACCTGTTCTTCGGCGCAGGATCGTGAGCCATGAAAGCCCGGCCTGAGCCCCTTCGAGGCACAGCATGGCGAAGAGGCTGTTGTTATCTTTCAGTGGCACGCCCCACTCTTCATCATGATATTTTGTATAGAGTGCATCGTTTTCGCACCACGCACATCGCTGTTTTCCCCGCATTGAAAAATCCTTTGAGAATATTATTGTTTGCCAACCCGGGACGAAAAGTCTTCCATCAGGGTACCTCGAATAATCAGTAACTTCTCAAAAATATGTGGAACACAAAAAATAATCCCGATATCAGGGGGATTGCTTCTCATACAGGGTTTGCCTGAAAGCTGTTTTTTATATGCGTAACATGCTGAAATTAAAACAGGAAGGACGGAAAAAGGGAGACGGAAGAAAGGAGACGGGAGACGGGAGAAAGGAAAAAGCAAAGACGAAAGACAACAAAACCAAAAACAGATGACCAGCGAAACACGCTAAATACACGAAAGTTTCTATACATAAAATGCCTTTTTCGCATGTTTCGTGCTTTTTGTCGTTGGCAAAAGAATCTTTTCGCTGTTTCGTCTTTTACGAGGTCTATTGAAACAGTTTCATACCATAATGGACGTTATCGGGTTTTGTTGTCCTGCTTTTTCCTGTCTCCCGTCTCCTGTCTCCTGTCTCCCTTTTTATCTTTTTGTCTTTTTGTCTTTTTGAGAAGTTCCTTTCATCAACCTCTACAGAACTGAGACATCATGGGAAATCATATTATTGAAGAGGCGGAACGCTGCCTGCAGTGTAAAAACCCACAATGCACCAAAGCGTGCCCGGTGGGAACCCCGGTCAATGTGGCCATCCGTCTGCTGAAGGAAAACAATATTAAGGCGGCCGGTTCTCTGTTGTTTGAGAATAACCCGCTGTCCGTGGTCTGCTCGCTGATATGTCCCCACGAAAGATTCTGCGAGGGGCACTGCATCCTCGGCAAAAAAAGTACACCGGTGCAGTGGAGTACCATTGAGCACTACATCTCATGCTATTTCATCGACCGTTTTCAAGAGGACTCTTTCCTCCTTCCGCAGCGCAGTGAGCGGGTGGCGATTGTCGGTTCCGGCCCGGCGGGTATTACCATGGCCTTTATCCTCGCCATAAACGGTTTCAAGGTAACGATTTTTGAATCGGAAGACAAGATCGGCGGCGTGCTGCAGTATGGCATTCCAGATTTCCGCCTGCCAAAGAAAATTCTCGACAAGCTCCACCACGCACTCCTGCGTGTCGGAGTAAAAATTCGGCCGAACATACTCATCGGGCCGGTGGTCAGCCTGCAGGATCTGCTCCAGTCAGAATATCAGGCGGTATTTATCGGCACGGGGGTGTGGAATCCGAAACCACTGCGCCTTCCCGGTGAAACTCTCGGCAACGCCCATTACGCGATTCACTATCTCAAGAACCCGGACGTCTATCAGCTCGGCGAGCGGGTGGCTGTTATCGGCGCGGGGAATGTGGCCATGGATGTAGCACGCACGGCTCTGCGCAAAGGCAGTGATGTTACCGTACTCTACCGTCGCGGGCCAGAGGATATGAGTGCCACGAAATATGAATATGAATATGCCAGACTGGACGGGGTACAGTTTCAATTTTACACCTCTCCGATACGCATTACCGAGGAGGGTGTGATCATCTGCACTACGCGTAAAGAGACGGGTGCAGATGGGAAGGTCTCCATTGTCAACGTGGAGGGTACGGAGGAGCTGTTCCTGGCAGACTCGGTGATGATCGCGGCGAGTCAGGCTCCGCGCGGCAACCTTTCCGGCATTGAGATCGGCAAGACCGGCCTTGTTATCACGGACAAAGTTGGCAGGACGAGCAATCCAGCCATCTTCGCCTCGGGAGATGTGGTCACCGGTGCAAAGACCGTGGTGGAAGCGGTGGCCTGCGCTAAAGTCTCCGCAGCGGCAATTATAGAGTATCTTGACTGCAGAGCAAAAGGTGGAACAGATTGCGATACGACAAAGGACTGATTCCAGATGCTTCCTGAGGGTACACTGCAATCTGCTCCGCACAGGCCCGGGGTGTATATCATGCTCGACGCCGTTTCGGCGGTGATCTATGTGGGCAAGGCGAAAGATATCTTCAAGCGCCTCTCTTCCTACGAGCATTTCTCCGGCAAAGAGTGGAATAAAACCGGGGTAATGCTGCAGAAGGTGGTGAAGGTGAACACCATCATCACCTCCACCGAGAAGGAGGCTCTCATCCTTGAGGCCTCGCTGATCAAGAAGCACAAACCGCGCTACAATATTCTGCTGCGCGACGACAAGAACTATCCGTGGATCAAGGTAACGGTGCAGGAGGAGTGGCCCCGGACCTTCATGGCTCGCCGTAAATCGAAAGACGGTGCCCGCTACTTCGGTCCATATTCTTCGGCGGGTGCAATGTGGGCGACACTGCGGGTTATCTCATCCCTCTTCCCCCTGCGCACCTGCACAGGAGCGGTGCTGAAGATGCGGGATCGGCCCTGTCTCAACCGGCAGATCGGCCGCTGCCTCGCACCCTGCACGGGAGAGGTCTCGCGGGCGGAATATATGAAACATGTGGACCAGGTGTTGATGCTGCTTGAGGGACGCAACCATGAACTGGTAAAGCTGCTCACCGGGCGCATGGAGGAGGCCGCCGCCAGTCTGCAGTTTGAAACCGCCGCCAGCCTGCGGGATCAGATTGCCGCCCTCAGCCGCACCCTCGAGAAACAGCTCATCTCTGCCAGCCACGACAAGGATCAGGACATCTTTGGCTTTGCCCGTAAAGACGCGGCGGCGGTGGTAGCAGTTCTCTTTATCCGCAACGGCTTGCTCAACGGCAGCCGCAGTTTCTTTCTCGCCGATCCCTACGGCGATGATGAGGCCATTCTCTCTCAGGCCCTCGGCCAGCTCTACGCCGGCGACACCGTCTTTCCTTCCGAGGTTTTGCTCCCCTTTTCCCTCGAAGATATCGAACTTCATGAAGAAAATTTTTCCGACAGCGCGGGCCATCGCGTGTATATAAGAACGCCGCAGCGCGGGGATAGCGCCCGTCTCGTTGAGATGGCGAATGCCAACGCCATGCAGGTGTTTGAGGAAAGGGAGAAGAAGAAGAATTCGTGGGAAAATCTGCGCGACTCCATGGAGAAAAGTCTGCATCTCGTGCGCACGCCAACGCGGGTGGAGTGCCTTGATATCTCCAACATCAGCGGCAAGCAGGCGGTGGGTTCGCTGGTCTGCTTTACGAAGGGCGAGGCGGACAAAAAGAACTTCCGCCATTTCAAGATTCGCACCGTAGACGGACCAAATGACTACGCCATGATGCGCGAGGTCCTCGAGCGGCGATTGAGCCGTGGTATCGAGGAGGACAATCTGCCCGATCTCTTCGTGGTGGACGGCGGCAAGGGACAGCTCGGCATCGCCATTTCCGTAGCAAAAGAGCTGGGGATCTACGACGATATCGACTGGCTCGGCATTGCCAAGGAGCACTACGAGGAGGGAGAGAAGCTCTTCAAGCCGGGGCGGAAGAATCCGATATTGCTCCCAGCGCATAATCCCGTGCTGCTCTATATCATGCGCATTCGTGACGAGTCCCACAGGTTCGGTATTACATTTCACAGAAAGTTACGCAATAAAGAGACGTTAACATCTGAGCTTGATGCCATCCCGGGGATTGGAGACGCGAAGAAGAAATTACTCCTAAAAAGCCTTGGCAGCCTGAAGCGGGTAAAAGAGGCCAGCAAAGAGGAGTTGATGGCGGTGAAGGGTGTTGGCGCGGAGCTGGCCGAGGCGATTTCGCGGCATTTTGCGGAAGAAAAAAATTTTCACCGCGAAGAACGCGAAGGAACGCGAAGAAAAACAAAAAAAACTTAAAGCGGGAAGGACGGGAGGCAGGATACGGGAGAAAGGGAAGAACAAAAGGCGGAAAGACAAAGACCGGGGAGTCCGCGAAACACACGAAAAATTATATATAATAGCATTTACATTAAATTATGCCCCCTTTTAAGGAGGCCCAATCTCGGTTGCGCTACCAGTTTATTCCATGCGTTACAAGTCATTCCACCGTTATCGTTACGTTTACCGTCACCGTGTAGACAAGGCATGCCTTGTCTCTACATCATCGCCGGAATCACTGTTGTGCCAATTTTTCACCAATGCAATAAATTTTACATCCTGTTTTTTCCTGTCTCCCTTCTCCTGTCTCCCTTCTCCCTTTTTGCCCTTACTTTTGCGAACTTTAGAAGAGTCTGGAAGAATCCTGTTCGCAGGTTTATAATCAAGGGAACCAGCATTTGTTTATATTTGAGGCACCCATAACTGTCTTTCATCGTCTTACAACCCGTTCCTTTCTTTCTGAGATCCCATGAAAAAACGTATCCTCAGCTGCGTCCAGCCGGGCGGCAGATTTCTCTATGGTATTCACAAGCCCTCCTACACAGTAAAAAATATGCGCGGAACCACCCGCCTGGATATCCTCGGGGAGGACGAAAACGGGGTGGTACACAACACGGAAAATTTTCCAGCCGGTACGGTAGAAGTAGCCGGTGCGGACTGGATCTATGAAATTCCCAACCCCTTTCCCTTTCGTGGCCGCACCTTTATCGACAAAGAGTGGGCCGACCATTCAGCGGAGGATCCCGCGCGAATCAAGCTGCCGCAGATGCCCGCTGTCAGCATGAGCGAGATGCTCGGCAGCTCTCCGGAACATGGAGAAATTATTACAAAACTCCCCGCTCCGCTTCAGCTTGCTCTGGCGACCACCTCCACCGATCCGCGGGATCTGGTGCTGCTCGCCCGCGCCTGCTGCGAACTGATTGAAGAGGAGGGAGAACCGATACGCCTTCGCTACAGCACTAAAGGTGGCCGCAGACGGGCGATCATCCACGATCATCTTCTCTTTGAAGGGGTGGCCAATAATCCCCATCTGCCGGATGAATACAAGGTGGCGATGGTCATCCGCCCCGGCGCACAGGGGGGAAGCGAGATTGTCGGCGAGTGGAAGGTGGAGGGTGAGAGCCATATCTATGAATACCTGCGCCGCAACTCCTATATCAGTGGCGGCCACTACGCGGCCAATATGGCGGAAGATGCCATCCGCTACAGCACCCTCGCCCTCAGCGAGTGCGATATGGAGGGGCTCCGTCATCTCTACTGTCAGCGCAGCTTCGTCAGACTGGCCGACGCGCTCGACCTGCCAGTGCCGAAGGAGGATCGCACCCTCAGCAGCGCCGAACTGGAAGAGCTGCGCCTCGCCATCTGCACCGCCATGAAGGATGGCACACAGGCCGAAGGGCTGTCCGCCACACTGTGGGGCTGGAATTACGGCTTCGACTATGCCCCGACCGGCTACCGCCTGCACGCCTCCCACCAGCAGATCCATCAGCAGTATGCAATGCTTCCGGAGGAGATTGAGGCCTTTCACGGCGGTTCAAGCACAACAGATGGCACCCTGCCAGCCTACGGTTGCGGCGACCTGATAGCAGACGTTATTGAACAGTATGCAGCAGAGTATCATTCTGATTTTTTTGAAGATTATCGCCAGGCAATTCAAAGTAATGAACGCATGGATGAACGCATACTGGAGAAGTCCCTCGTCGTCTGGCGGGATGAAAACGTGATGCTTTTCGTCCCCAAGGCGCAAACCTCACAGTGGGAGCTGCAACTGATGACACTCCCCGGCGTAGACGGCAGACTGCCGGGCAATATTGTGGAGTGCAATCCGGCAGTGCGGCGTTCACTGAACCAGGGTCTGCGCACCGCTCAGCGTGTGCTGGCGGGGATGGGCGCACGAATGGTGACCAGTATTGAGTTTCCCAAACGTCTTGGTGCAGCCCTCTCGCAGCCCCTGCTCTACTCACTGCTGCCCCGTCTGCCGGAATCTCCCGGGGCTTTCAGTGAGGCGCAACTGCGCTTCATCATCGGTCATTTTCCCGAGGATTTTGCCGTTGCCTGTCGCAAACAACTGTAATACCATTTACAGGCAGGGACGGGAGAACGGAGACGGGAGACGGGAGACGGGAGAAAGGGAAAAGCGAAAGACGATAAAACAGTTCTTTTACCGCGAAGAACGCGAAGGAAGGCGAAGAAGGGCGAAAAGCATTTGAAAATAAAGATTAAAAGTGGAGACAGGAAAAAGCAAAAGGAACCACGAATGGACACGAATACACACGAATTATTACTGAAAGA
This sequence comes from Desulforhopalus sp., assembly GCA_023231425.1. Taxonomy (GTDB): domain Bacteria; phylum Desulfobacterota; class Desulfobulbia; order Desulfobulbales; family Desulfocapsaceae; genus Desulforhopalus. The sequence continues at coordinate 12,894 of JALNVI010000057.1, forward strand.
TATTCCTTTTTGAGCAACAGACAAGGTTTCCAGTGATTTATAAAAAAGTCCAGGTTGGCGAGTACATCCCCAATCTCATTGCCTTTGATCACGTTGTAATCGATGCAAAAGCCATTGAGGCTCCTGGCAACAATGAAAGCGCAAACTCATCAACTCTCTTAAAATAACTGGCATGCAAGTCGGGTTGTTACTGAACGTTACGCATTCAAAATGGGAGTGGGAACGTATTGTTCTCTAACCCTGTTCGTGAAAATTCGTGTCCATTCGTCGTTACAAACTGCAAAAAGAATCACGAATGGACACGGATAAACACGAATTATTACTCATTCGTGATCACCCAACAAAATGTCCACGCAGCCGCGTTCTCTGGTCAATAAAAAATGTGATTGGTATGAGTAGCCGCCCTGCTCAACACTTCTGGCGTTCCGCTTCACTAATTGACAACTTTCTGGTATTATTTTTTTCTTTTACCCTTCCCGACAGCGGGAGCACAATTTGGAATAATCTTCAACGAGAATAAAACTATGAATCCACCTACTGAAGACGGCCATTACGGCCGCTGGGGAGGCTCCTATGTCCCCGAAGTCCTGCATGATACTTTCAAACGCCTGAAAGAAGATTTTGCCGCAGCCAAAGCCGATCCGGATTTCTGGCGTGAATATGTTGAGCTGATGTCTACCTACTCCTGTCGGCCGACTCCGCTCACCTTTGCGGAAAACCTCACCCGCCACTTTGGCGGGGCAAAAATTTACATCAAGCGGGAAGACCTCAATCACACCGGCGCCCACAAGGCCAACAACGTGATAGGCCAGGGCCTGCTGGTGAAACGGATGGGCAAAACGCGGGTTATTGCCGAAACCGGTGCGGGGCAGCACGGTGTCGCCACCGCCACCATGGCCGCAAAATTCGGTTTTGAATGCACGGTCTATATGGGTGAAGTTGATGTTCTGCGTCAGCGGCCCAATGTCTTCTGGATGGAAAAGCTGGGAGCAAAGGTGGTACCGGTAACCGATGGCTCCAGAATCCTCAAAGATGCCATCAATGAGGCCTTTCGCGACTGGGTGACCAATGTGGATGACACCCACTATGTCCTCGGCACCGCCTGCGGTCCGGCCCCCTTTCCCGAGATGGTGAGCTGGTTCCAGTCGATCATCGGCATTGAGGCACGGAAACAGATTCTGCATTATCACCATACCCTGCCCGCCCGGGTATATGCCTGTGTCGGCGGCGGCTCCAACGCCATGGGAATCTTTCAGGGATTTCTTGATGATGATGATGATGTGGAACTGGTCGGAGTTGAGGCTGGCGGCCACGGTTTAAGCACAGGAAAGCACGCCTCCCGCCTCTGCAGCGACGACGCCAGCCCCGGCATGGCGCAGGGGTACAAAACAATGTTCCTGCAAAACAACGACGGCCAGATGCTGGAGACCCACAGCGTCTCCGCCGGACTGGATTATGTCGGTGTCAGCCCGATCCTCGCCGACCTCAACGACAAAAAACGGGTGCGCTTTGAATCTGCCACCGATGTTGAGGTCATTGAAGCTCTCAATCTGACCATGAAGAAGGAGGGAATTATTCCGGCGCTTGAATCTTCCCACGCCTTCGTGCAGGCCTTTAAAGAGGCACCCGGTCTGCCGAAAGATTCCGCCATCATCATCAATCAGTCCGGCCGCGGCGACAAAGATATCTTTACCATTGCCCATGCTCTTAAGGATCCGTCATGGAAAGAATTTATCATCAACGAGGCCCGCGAATATCAGCAGGGGGAAAGCAAATGAAACTTGAAGAGAACCTGCGCAGACGCAGAGAAAATAAAGAAATTCTTTTGATGACACATCTGGTGCTCGGCTATCCCGATTTTGACACCAACCGCGAGGTTATTGCGCAGATGGTGGAAAACGGAGTGGACAGTATTGAGCTGCAGATTCCTTTTTCCGAGCCGGTCGCCGACGGGCCGGTAATTCTCAAGGCAAGCCAGGAGAGCATCGATCACGGCACAAAGGTGAGTGAGTGCATTAGCTTTGCAAAGGAAATGGTTGAAAAGTGGGACATTCCTTTTCTCTTCATGACCTACTACAACATCGTTTTCAAATACGGTGAAGAGGCCTTTTTCAAGAAATGCGCTGAGATTGGCATCACCGGTGTCATCGTCCCCGATATCCCGCCGGAGATGGGCGAGAGTTTTTATCAATTTGCCGAACAGGATGGAATCTCTCCAGTGTTAATTTTTGCCCCCACCTCCAGTGACGAACGCATGGAGATTACCGGCAAGTGCAGCCGCGGCTTTGTTTACTGTGTTCCCCGCAAGGGCGTTACCGGAACAAAATCAGAATTTGGCGAAGAACTGACGCAGTATCTTGCCCGCTGCCGCAAACACACCAGCCTGCCCCTCGGCGTCGGTTTCGGAATACAGAGCCGTGCAGATGTGGAAGCACTCATCGGCAAGGCGGACATCGCAATCATAGGTTCGAAGACAATCAAACTGGTAGATGAGAAAGGTGCGGCTTCAGTCGGGCCTTTTATTCGTCACCTGCTGGGAGAAAAATAATGGCTGCTGAAAAGAGCTTCGGCTGCGAAAAGACCTTCTGGAATCTCACGGATCTCTACGCCGCCCCCGATGCTCCCGCCGTCTTCACAGACATGGAATGGTGTAAAAAAGAGGCAGAGGCCATTCACAAAGAGCAGTCTCAGCAGGTGGCAAAGCTTGATGCCACCGCCCTTACTGCCCTTGTCCTCCGTCTGGAGCAGCTTGACTGCCGTATTCTCAAACTTGAGACCTACGCCTTTCTCAACCACTGCACCCAGCTCGACAACGCCGGGGCAGGTGCTCTGGAGCAGAAGGTGCGGGAAATGGCAGCCACCTGCGGCACCCAGATTATCTTCTTTACCCTGGAGTGGAACAAACTGAAGAAGGCACACTGCGAGACTCTGCTGGCCGATCCGAAACTCGCCCCATACCGTCATTATCTCACTGCCCAGCGCCGCTATCAGACCCATTTGCTCTCCGAGGTGGAAGAAAAGCTGCTGCTGGAAAAGAGCCCGGTAGGACGCGAATCGTGGATCACCCTCTTTGACAAGGTTCTGTCGGGCTGGAAATTTGGCGAGAAGGGCCGTCTTGAAGAAGAGGTGTTGACTGATCTCTACAGCCCCGACCGTGAAGTACGCGGGAGTGCGGCAAAGGAGATGACAGAGGGACTGCAGGCAAATTTGCATATTTTAACCCATATCTTCAATACCCTTGCCGCCGACAAGATGATCAGTGACCGGCTGCGCTGCTACGGGAACTGGATCAGTTCCATGAACCTGAACAACGATCTGCATGACTCCACGGTGGACGTGCTGGTAGAGACCGTAACCAGTCGCTATGATCTGGTCGAGCGCTACTACAATTTGAAACGTGATATTCTCAAACTGTCAAAGCTGGAGGATTACGACCGTTACGCCCCCCTGCCCTCGCTGCCGTCCCGGCAGATCTCCTGGGGGGAGTGTCAGAAGACGGTACTTCGATCCTTCTCTGAATTTTCACCAGAAATGGCGGAGATTGCCGAACAGTTCTTTGAGAAGCAGTGGATTCATGCCCCGGGAATGCGCGGAAAACAGGGCGGAGCCTTTGCCCATCCCTGCGTACCGGAAGTGCATCCGTATGTGCTGGTGAACTACAACGGTACGCTCAACGATGTCTCCACCGTCGCCCATGAACTTGGCCACGGAGTGCATCAGGTGCTGGCGGCGAAGGTGGGGCTCTATAACAGCGACACCCCGCTGCCGCTGGCCGAGACCGCCTCCGTTTTTGCGGAACTGCTGGTCTTCAACAGCCAGCTGGCCCTGCTCCAGGACCCGGCAGAGCAACGCGCCTTTATCTGCCAGAAACTGGAGTCGATCTTTGCAACAGTCTTCCGGCAAACCGCCATGAATCGCTTTGAAAATGCCATGCACAACGGCAGGCGGGAAAAGGGAGAACTGAGCAGTGAACAGCTCAGTGCATACTGGCTGGAAACCCAGCGGGCGATGTTCGGCAACTCCGTCCATCTGAGAAAAGACTACGGCATCTGGTGGTCCTATATTCCCCACTTCCTTTCCACTCCCGGCTATGTCTATTCCTATGCCTTTGGTGAACTGCTGGTGCTGGCGCTCTATGGAGTTTATCAGAAAGAGGGCGCGGGCTTTGTGGCGAAATATCTGCAGCTCCTCGCCTCGGGCGGCTCACAGTCACCTTATGACCTGATGAAGCCGTTCGGCATTGATTTAAACAGCGCGGAGTTCTGGCAGCAGGGACTGCGGGTGATTGAAGAGATGCTGGAGAGGGTGGAGTGAACGACGATGTGAGCTGGATGAAACTCGCCCTTGAGGAGGCACGCATGGCCGCCTTAAAGGGCGAAGTTCCGGTAGGCGCGGTGATCGTGCGTGAGGGAAAACTGCTGGCCCGGGCCGGAAACAGCCCCATAGGCCTGCACGATCCCACGGCCCATGCGGAGATTCTTGCCCTGCGTGCCGCCTGCCAGCGAGAGGAGAACTACCGCCTGCCCTGCGTCACGCTCTATGTCACCCTTGAGCCCTGTGCCATGTGCATGGGCGCAATGCTGCATGCCCGGGTAGCGCGTCTTGTATATGGTGCCACCGACCCGAAGACCGGGGCGGCCCGCTCCCTGTTTCAACTGGGCGAAGATGAGCGGCTCAATCACCACATTGAGATTACTGCGGACGTACTGGCCGAGGAAAGCGGAGAGATGCTGCGGGAGTTTTTCCGCTCTCGACGGAAACGGGCCGACGAATAAAAGGGGAGACAGGAGAAAGGGAAAGGTAAAAAGCGGTAAGACAATTTTTTTACCGCGAAGAACGCGAAGGAATGCAAAAGACGGCAAGACAAAGACTGGATGACCAGCGAAACACGCTAAAGCTTTTATATATAATACCATTTTCATTTTATATTGATCAGAGAACGCAACTGCGTAGACATCTTTTTTGGCGATTACGAATGGATAAAGAGGATATAAAATTGATCTCACAGGTGATAACGGCGGAATTATATTCCCATTGGTGGAAAATCGGCACGGGTAATTTTCCGCAATGTTGGTGTGTAGACAAGGCATGCCTTGTCTCTACGGTGGTGCGGCACTCGTAGCGGTAACGCTCACCGATAACCCGCGAAAGAATACAACGCCATGTTGTCACCACGGGGGGATAA
>JALNVI010000058.1 GCA_023231425.1 Desulforhopalus sp.
AACCATTCTGTCAACACTTTTTATTCTCTGCCAATCGCTTATTCTGCAGTGCAGATTCACGGTCGACGAGTTAGCAATATTTATCATTTCTGATCCATCCTGTCAACTCTTTTTCGAATCTCCGTGCAGAGTTTCTGTGGCGTTTTGCCCATGTTATCTGCAACGAAGGCGGGAATATACGTTACCCTGCCGCCCCCGTCAACACCTTTTTAAAATCTAACCGTTATATTGCTTTTTAACCCGGTAAAGCACACTGCCGGAACCTGTCAAAAGTACCCGTAAAAGGCTGACATTCTGTTAGCACAGACAGTACGCCCCGCTTATACCCCTCCAGACAACCCAATTTCTTTAACAGTACGGACCAACAGGTTTTTAATGTTATGTGCGTTATTATTAAAGACTTCAAGAATGTCCTCCCAGCTGACGACGACCTCCTCTTCTTTCCATGAATCGTAGTCGGTCGACATTGCCACACAGGCATAGGGAATCTTTAACTCATTCGCCAGTGCGGCCTCTGGCGCTGTAGACATATTAACAAGGTCTGCCCCCCATATACGATACATCCTTGATTCGGCCACCGTCGAGAAGCGAGGTCCCTCTATAGTAATTACACAACCACGGGGGTGGGTTTTCAAACCAAGGTCCTGAGCGGCGCGATACAACTTTTGCCGTAACCCGGCATTAAAGGGATGGGCCATGGCCGGATGCTGCATTCCCTCTTCAAAAGAATCAACAAAGCTGTTTTTGCGAAAACGAGTGAAATCGATGAACTGATCAAGAATAACAAGATCACCTCGAGCTACATCTTCCCGCAAACTGCCACAGGCAGTGGTTGCCAGAATTACCGAAACCCCTGCCTCCTGAAGAGCCTTGAGATTTGCCCTGTTATTGACCTGTGTTGGACTGTATTGGTGCCGCCTCCCGTGACGGGCAAGCAAGACCACCTGCACACCATCTATAGAGCCACAGGTAAGCGGGGAAGATGGCGCTCCATATTCCGTGGAAACTTCAATCTCTTCAAAATTCGCCAGCAGGCTGGGATCATCCAGCCCGGAGCCTCCAATAATTCCTATCTTGTCCATAGTTTCTCTCCTGTTTCAGATCTTCAGGGGACATCTGATAATCGCCCCTCTTCTTCGTAACCGTAAAAAATTACCCTCCGACAAAGCGAGGAACGAGACGTCGAGGTAAGCGCTATACTCCGACATCAAACATGGCTGCAATGAATTCCCTCCTGTTTCCCGAAGATGAACGAAATCCAAACTGTTTCAGGGTTCCCTTTAATGGGGGATGCGAATAATACCCTGACGAGGGGATCCCTGACTGTTTTTTCTCATGCAATATTACACAATATTTTGTACTGTTTTTGACTTCGCAGTCCTGCAGCATTATGCAAATATTACAAAGGAGTATACCATGTTAAAAGTTGGATTTATAGGATGGCGCGGCATGGTCGGGTCCGTCCTCATGGAGAGAATGCAGACCGAAAAGGATTTCCAGGGGTTTGAACCGACCTTCTTCACCACCTCTCAACGGGGCCAGGACGGGCCTGACATGGGCTCCGGAACCACTCCACTGGAAGACGCCCGGGATCTGGCGAAACTCTCTGATATGGATATTATTGTTTCCTGTCAGGGCGGCAGTTATACAACTGAAATTTTTCCTCAACTGAGGAAGCAGTGGGATGGCTACTGGATTGATGCCGCTTCCACCCTGCGGATGAAGGACAACGCCGTTATCGTCCTTGATCCAGTTAATCGCAATGTCATTGAGAATGCACTGCAACGTGGTGTGAAAAATTTTATCGGAGGGAACTGCACTGTTTCCCTGATGCTCATGGCACTGGGCGGTCTGTTCGAAAAGGGACTTATCGAGTGGATCAGTTCCATGACGTATCAGGCTGCCAGCGGCGCGGGGGCCAAAAATATGCGTGAGTTAATCTCGCAGATGGGTGCTCTGGAAAATGAGGTCCATGATCTCCTCGCCGACCCTGCCTCAGCCATTCTGACAATAGACAGTGCCATTACCTCCAAACTCAATGATGGCACCCTGCCTACCCGGAACTGGGGCGTGCCCCTCGCAGCCAGTCTTATCCCGTGGATTGACGTCCCGGTAGAAAATGGCCAGTCGAAAGAGGAGTGGAAAGGCTATGCCGAAACCAATAAAATTCTCGGCAACAGTGCCAACAGCATGTTACCGGTCGACGGACTTTGCGTACGGGTAGGTTCCATGCGCTGCCACTCTCAGGCGTTTACGATTAAAATGACAAAAGACATTCCCGTTGCCGAGATTGAGCAGATCCTCGCGGCGCACAATGACTGGGTTAAAGTTATTCCAAACGAAAGGGAAATCTCTTCAAAAGAGTTGACCCCTGCCGCCGTCGCCGGAACACTCAACGTCCCCATAGGCCGAATTCACAAAATGAAGATGGGTCCCGAATACCTTACCGCCTTTAGTGTCGGAGACCAGCTTCTCTGGGGAGCTGCAGAGCCGGTACGGCGGATGTTGAAAATTGCCATTGAGCATCTGCAATAGATTCAATAGAGAATTATCAATAAGAGAGGCTGACGAGAAAACCGTCAACCTCTCTTATTTTACAATTCCGACAAGATCAGCAATATCTTCAACTCCCGTCTCCCGCATATAGCTCTCCACTCCCTCAAGAACCTGCATGGTTGCCTCAGGATTGAGCAAACTGGCTGTTCCCACAGCGATGGCCGTTGCTCCGGCAAGGATAAACTCTATGGCGTCCTCTCCTGTCATAATGCCCCCCATGCCGATAACAGGAAGCTTCACCGCCTGAGCCACCTGCCACACCATACGCACTGCTATCGGTTTGATGGCAGGCCCGGAAAGCCCCCCATGCTTCATCGACAGGATAAATTTCCTTTTCCAGATATCGATACGGCTGCCCAGCAGTGTATTAATAAGGGATATGCCATCAGCCCCAGCGCCCTCAACCGCTCTGGCGATTTCAGTGATGTCACTCACGTTGGGACTAAGTTTTACGATAAGAGGTTGACGGGCGACTTTTTTCACAGCTGAAGTTACCGCCGCCGCAGCCTCCGCCTGTACTCCGAAAGCAACTCCCCCCTCCTTTATATTGGGACAGGAGATATTCAGCTCCAGCAGGTCAACATCCTCACCGGCAAGTCTTTCTGCCACGGCCACATACTCGCTCACCGTCCTGCCGACGATATTGACACATATCCGCGTATCAAACTGTCGCAGCCAGGGAATATCCTCAGCAATAAAATATTCCACTCCCGGATTCTGCAGCCCCACAGAGTTGATCATGCCCCCCCAGGTTTCGACAATACGCGGCGGCGGATTTCCAGCCCATGGAGTAGCAGCTACACCTTTAACCACCACGCAGCCAAGCCTGTTCAAATCAATCCATGGCTCGAAATCCCGACCTGAGCCGAAAGTCCCCGAGGCAGTCATGACCGGATTTTTCAGCTCTACCCCAGCTATATTCACTGCAAGTTTCATTGAAACAACACCTCTGCTGCCGGGAAAACCGGACCGTCTTTACACACTTTTTTATAGATAAATCCGCTCTCATTATCCGTAATAATTTTCGTAACACAGCCAACGCAGGCGCCAAAGCCACATCCCATCCGCTCCTCAAGGGAGAGTTGTGCTGGAATACCCTTCGCTTTCGCCCAGGTCTGAACCCCCTTGAGCATCGGCCCGGGTCCGCAGGCGAAGAGGGTATCTCCACTCAACGCCTCATGGTCAAGCAATTCAATCACATTGCCGGAAAATCCTTCTGTGCCACTGTCCGTGGCAATATGGACAGTACCATAACGGGAAAGCTGCTCAACCAGGTACGACTGGCTGCGAAAACCACAGACCACATCCAGCTCCCAGCCTCGCGCTTTAAGCTGCTTTGCCAATTCCACCATCGGAGGTGTACCAACCCCCCCGGAGACAAGCAGCGCCCTGCCCGGCTTTCCTTCAAGGGAAAAACCGTTCCCAAACGGACCAAGCAGATCAATTAACCCTCCAGCCTGAAAGGTCGTAAACTCGGCTGTTCCCTTGCCGAGGACAGCATAGACAAGATGCAGTTTATCTTCATCAATCTCACAGACCGAAATCGGTCGCGGCAGCAACCGGCCCTTATGCGAACAATACAGATTAACAAACTGCCCCGCTATCGGCCGATGCAAAATCTTTGGCCACTGCAGCACTATTTCAAAAATACCATCGGCAATCTGTCGATTCTGCAGAATTTTGCAGGCTGTCCGCCCTGCTCTCTTCTCAACCATTATTTCGCTATCTCCGTTACGCCACCGTGAGAACCACTCCACTCCAGCGGAGAGTTGAGGAATGCCTCAACTTCGTCCAGTGTCCTGGTATCGAAATATCCGCCTTTACGGCTTACTGCGAGAACGTCCCGCCAGGTGGCAAGCCAGTGCAGGGTGAGATCATGATTCTTCTTCAGATTACCGCAGACATCACTGAACATGTCATAATAAAAAATAACAATGGCATGTTGTACCTCAGCCTCCGCCTTGCGGATCGCCTCGGCAAAGAGAATCTTGCTGCCACCATCGGTGGTAAGATCCTCTACCAGCAACACCCGTTGTCCGGGGTGGATATCTCCTTCAATCTGCGCATCGCGTCCAAAACCTTTCGGCTTCTTCCGCACATACTGCATGGGAAGTTCCATCCGGTCGGCGATCCAGGCCGCGAAGGGAATTCCCGCCGTTTCGCCACCGGCCACCGCATCAAACTGTTCAAAACCAACTTCCTGATAGAGGGTTGCTACAGCAAAATCCATCAATGTCTTGCGAATGCGCGGATAGGAGATGAGCTTGCGACAATCAATATAAACCGGACTCGCCAGCCCCGAAGTAAGGATAAAAGGCTTATCTGCCTGAAAGTGTACCGCTTTTATCTCCAGCAGCATTTTAGCGGTCAACTCTGCCATGGTGACAGAATCCTGAAGTGTATTATTCATGTTTTCCTTTTTATATAGTGTAGTTCCACCGGAGGGGAACATCCGGTGTTGCAAATGCTGTAATTATCCCTTCCTCTGATAAAATATCACCTGCAGGGAGGTCTGAATTGTCGGCTTCTTCTGAGCGGCAGAGGGAAATATTCTCCGTATTCTCAGAAACCCCGTAGAAAGAAGCCCCATACCGAGAGACAAAGCCTTCAAGCTTTTCAAGGGCATCTGCCTGATAAAAAACTTCGGCGAGGTAGAGTAAAGCACACCCGGCAGTGAAGCAGCCAGCACAGCCACAGGCACTCTCTTTAGCTGCACGCAGATGCGGTGCCGAATCAGAACCAAAGAAAAAATGCGGATCTCCGCCGGTCGCCGCCTGCACCAGTGCCAGTCGGTGTTCTTCCCGTTTGGCCACCGGCAGGCAGTAGTTGTGCGGTTTAATCCCGCCGACCAGCAGTGCATTTCGATTGATGACCAGGTGGTGCATGGTGATGGTCGCGGCCATCGTGGCTGTCTGCTCTCGAACGAAATCAACTCCCTGTTTTGTGGTAACATGTTCGAGTACAATCCGCAACTGCGGCAGCCGTTTTCGCAACGGCTCCAGCACCCGATCGATAAAAACTGCCTCGCGGTCAAAGATATCTATGTCGGCGTCAACGACCTCTCCATGCACCATCAGTGGAATGTTTTTCAATGCCATTCTTTCCAGTACCGGCATCACCTTTGTAATACGGGTCACACCGCCAGCAGAATTAGTGGTGGCACCTGCGGGATACAGCTTGACCGCGGCCACTTCCGGACTCACGGCAACCCTGTCAATCTCTTCGACGGTGGTGTTATCAGTGAGATAGATACCCATCAGAGGCTGAAACTGCGGATTACTCTTCACGGCTGCCTGCAGGACTCGTTCGCGATAGGCAAGCGCTTTTTCCACGGTAGTCACCGGCGGCACAAGATTGGGCATTATCATCACCCGCCCGAAAAGGAAACTGCTGCACGGGGTGACTGCACGCAAAAGAGCACCGTCCCGCAAATGCAGATGCCAGTCATCCGGCCGGCGAATCGTTACTGTATTCTCCCTCATACTTCCTCCAGAATATATTCTTCACCGAGCACAAGATGGTTTATCTCAAGGTACCCTAATGTCACAGTTCAAGGCAGTCAATGGTGGCGAACTCATGCCTGTCGAGGTTGTGCGGTCAGCAGTTCCAGCCCTTCAGGTCGATAATCACACCACACAGGAATATCTCTGCTGGAAAAACAACAATTTTCAACACACTGAAATCCGGCTCATAAGGGAATATCGAAGAAGAGTCTCCTCTTCCTGGTTACCGTCAAAAAATTATCCTCCGACAAAGCGAGGAACGAGACGTCGAGATATCAACAACATGACCTTGACAAAGTTACTTCTGTCCCTCGAGTATGAACGAAATACAAGCTGTTTCAAGGTACCCTTCTGACTGAAGTCTTTCCAGCTTCTTCATAAGTGGGGTATATTAACGATTAACGCGAGTCAGATTTGGTCCGCAGTCCCGGGGGAGGATGGCTTTGCAGAGAGAAACCTTTTCATTTTTTTAAAAAAAATACAATGAGCATCATCAGTAAAAGTCAAACACTTATTCTGCGCAGATACTGGGCGCGGGAAAGGATTAACTACAGCGTGCGGGTTTTCGTCGCCCTCTCCTGCTGCATCCTCCCCTGCTGGTATTTCGACGTCAAGGCGCAGAGTATTCCTCTTTTTCTCGGTGTTCTCGCCGCCGCACTGGCAGAGACTGACGATAATCTTCCCGGTCGCCTGCGGGCGCTCGGGCTCACGCTGCCGATCTTCTTCATAGCCACGTGCTCCGTTGAGTTGCTCCACGACAAGCCCCTGCTTTTCGGCATTACCATTTTTCTCAGCACCTTTGGATACACCATGCTCGGCGCTCTCGGCGCCCGCTACAACTCCATTGCGTTCTCAGCCCTGCTGATCGGCATCTATGACCTCCTTGGTGCCGCCACCGTGAAGTCCATCTGGCTGCAGCCAACCCTGTTGACCACCGGGGCGGCGATTTATGGTATCTGCTCTCTTGCCTGGCTCATTCTCTGGCCACTCAGGCCGGTACAGCAAAGCCTGGAAGCCCTCTTTTACAGTTTTGCCAATTATCTTGATGCAAAAAGTGAACTCTTTATTCCCGTGGAAGCGTTTGATGATACCCCCTTCCAGAAGGTAGCCGGAGAACTCACAACAAAGATGGTTGACGCCCTTGATGTTGCCAAATTAACTCTGCTCAGCCGCACACGGCGCACTCAGCCGGGCTCGGCCAACACCCGCATGCTGCAGATTTACCTCATCGGCCAGGATATACACGACCGCATTACCTCAAGCCACTACAGATACCTGGACCTGTCACAGGCCTTTTATCACAGCGATATACTTTTCCGTTTCAATCGTCTCCTGCGCCTGATGGCTGGAAGCTGCCGAGACGCGGGCAACGCCTTTGCCCTTGGAGAACAATTTCAAGTCAACCCGATAATTAACCGTGCCCTGAAAGAATCTGCAGGAGCCCTTGCCATCCTTCGGGAGAAGGATGTTCCAGAGTGGCGGCCCCTGCTGCTTCAGCTCGACTTCCTGTACGCCAATCTCCACACCCTCACCCTGCAGCTCTCAGTCATCGCCGCACCGGATATCCCGATCAGACAGGAGGAACAGGACCTTCTTGATGACACCCCTCATGGTCTCCTCGATATGTGGCACCGCATCAAAGACCAGCTCACTGTGCGCTCAATGCTCTTCCGCCACGCCCTGCGTCTGTCTATTGCCCTGACTGTCGGCTATATAACCATCTGCCTCTTTAACCTTACCAATGGTTACTGGATTATGCTTACCACCCTTTTCACCTGCCTGCCCAACTACAGTGCCATGCGGTACAGGCTGATACAGCGAATCTACGGAACTCTGATTGGCTTGTTCACGGGAACCGTACTGCTCTATCTCTTTCCAGACCTGCGCAGTCAGCTGCCGCTCATCATGGCCAGCGGCATCATTTTTTTTGCCTTTCGTACCACTCCGAAACCAATTGCCACAGCGGCAATCACTGTCTTTGTCCTGCTCTCCTTCAACCAGTTCGGCGAGGCCTTCGTGGTAATTCTGCCCCGTCTTGGCGATACTCTTTATGGCTGCCTGCTTGCCTCACTCGCAGTAAGTTTTATATTCCCCGACTGGCAGGCTGACCACCTGCTCGAATTTATGGCCGATTCCGTGGATGCCAACAGACTTTTCATGAAGACAGTCATCCACCAGTACAGTGAAGGACGCCATGACGATCTCAACTACCGCATCGCCCGCCGCAAGGCACATCGGGTGGATGCCGTGCTCTCCACAGCGGTTTCAAACATGCAGAAGGAACCGGGAACACGGCGGGAAGCATCCGAAGACTCCTTCCGCTTTCTCACCCTCAGCCACTCTCTGCTCAGTTATATTTCCGCCCTCGGGGGCCACCGCGTCCGCATTGCTGATAAACAGACACATAAACTGATCTCTGACGCCTCCTGTTATATTGATGTGGAGATGCAGCGATTGATCGCCATCCTCAAGAACAGGAAGGAGGAGGTTTCAGACGAAGCCCGCGCCATTGAAAGACAGCAGTTGAGACTCAAGCTGCGCAAGTGGCGTGATATGGACAACGCAGAATCCTTTATGATCCTGCAGCAGTTTTTTCTTATTCACCGCCTGTTGCCTGAGATGAACGACATCGCTTCCCGCTTAAGCAGCGGCAGTCTGGAGCGGGCACACCGAGAAGGCCGCTGAGTCAAATGAACTCAAGCGAAAGGAACACACTGGAAGAAAAAAGGATTCTATCCTCTTTATATTCCCAGCAATCCCTGCTATAAAGTCCCCGTAAAAAGTCTGATCAGCGAGTAGACTTTCCGCAAACTTCTTCGTAAAAACACAAGAAAAAGAAAAGAGAGAGCTTCACACCTGTTTCCGTTTCAGCATGCCCTTTATTATCACAGGTTTTGAGCCCGCATTTTATTGACATCAATTACGATTTGCGTAATTATAATCAATCTCGTTAATCTTTTAATTAATTTTAGTGAAAATTACAGCGGGTTCCGCACTATACAGGCTTGAGAATGAGCCACTATCAGAAAGGAGTTCACCATGGTCCTTGATCCGAAGAAATATGCAGACTGGGAAATCGCGCAGGACGCGGAGAAGGAGATGCTCACCATCTATGAGATCGGCGAAAAACTCGGCCTTACCAGGGAAGAGCTGCTGCCCCACGGACACTACATCGCCAAAATCGATTTTCGCAGAGTGCTGGAGCGCCTGAAGGATCAACCGAACGGTAAATATATCGACGTAACCGCCATTACCCCAACCCCTCTCGGAGAGGGAAAATCCACCACCACCATGGGGCTCGTTGAGGGACTCGGCCGTCTCGGCAAACGGGTCAGCGCCGCTATTCGGCAGCCCTCCGGGGGGCCGACCATGAACATCAAAGGCTCAGCGGCGGGCGGCGGACTGGCCCAGTGCATCCCGCTTACACCTTTTTCCCTCGGCTTCACCGGTGACATCAACGCCATCATGAACGCCCACAACCTCGCCATGGTGGCACTGACTTCTCGAATGCAGCATGAGCGGAACTACACCGACGAGCAACTGGAACGCCTCTCGGGAATGAAACGTCTTGATATTGACCCCACAAATGTGGAGATGGGCTGGGTGATCGACTACTGCTGCCAGTCCCTGCGCAACATCGTCATCGGCATTGACGGAGAGAACGGCAAACGAGATGGTTTCATGATGCGCAGCAAGTTCGCTATTGCGGTCTCTTCCGAGGTGATGGCCATTCTCGCTGTGGCAAAAGATCTCAAGGACATGCGGGAGCGGATGGGAAAAATTGTCGTCGCCTATAACAAAAAAGGTGATCCAATAACCACGGAAGACCTTGAAGTGGCGGGGGCCATGACAGCATGGATGGTCGAAGCCCTCAACCCCTCCCTGATGCAGACGCTTGAAGGGCAGCCGGTCTTTGTTCATGCCGGACCTTTTGCCAATATCGCCATCGGCCAGTCTTCTATTATTGCCGACCGTATCGGCCTGAAACTCTCCGACTATCACGTTACCGAATCGGGCTTTGGTGCCGACATCGGCTTTGAAAAATTCTGGAATCTTAAATGCCGATATTCCGGGCTGAGACCAGACTGCGCAGTAATCGTCGCCACCATCCGCGCCCTGAAATGCCATGGTGGTGCGCCGGTACCCGTCCCCGGAAAGCCCATGCCCGAAGAATACAACTCGGAGAATGTGGAGTGGGTGGCAAAGGGGTGTGACAACCTTATCCATCATATCCGCAACGTGCGCAAAGCCGGAATCAGTCCGGTGGTCTGTATTAATGCGTTCTACAACGATACCGAGGCGGAGACAGCGAAAGTGCGCGAGATCTGCACAAAAGAGGGCGCACGGGTCGCCATTTCCCGACACTGGGAGAAAGGGGGTGAAGGTGCTGAAGAATTTGCCAGGGTGGTTATTGAGGCCTGCGAAGAGAAAAACGATTTCAAATTTCTCTACGACCTTGATATGCCTCTCAAAGAACGTATAGAATTAATCGCCACTGAAGTCTATGGTGCCGACGGTGTGGACTACTCTCCCGTAGCCGAACGACAACTTGCCCGCTATCAGGACGACCCGGAAATTGCAAAACTGGGTATGTGCATGGTAAAAACCCACCTCTCCCTCTCCGATGACCCCACCTTGAAAGGAGTGCCGAAGGGATGGCGGTTGAAAATCCGCGAGGTCCTGATCTATGGCGGTGCCGGATTTATCGTTCCGGTCGCCGGAACTATCAGTCTGATGCCAGGTACCGGCTCCAACCCCGCCTTTCGCAGAGTGGATATCAACACTGATACCGGCAGAGTTGAAGGCGTATTTTAAACAGGAGAAAAGATGACAGCACAGATCATCAGCGGGAAAGAACTCCGCAAAGAGATACTCGACGAGGTAAAACTCGGGGTTGCTGAGATGAAGGAAAAGACCGGCAAAGTGCCGGGTCTTGTTACAATCCTTGTGGGCGAAAGTCCCGCCTCGCAAAGTTATGTCAGATTGAAAGTAAAAACAGCGCTTGAGTGTGGTTTTCATGAGATTCAGGATACCCTGTCAGCGGATATCAGCGAAGCGGAGCTGCTCGCCCGCATCGAGGGTTACAATAATGATCCCGCCATTCACGGTATTCTGGTGCAGCTGCCGGTGCCGAAGCATATTGATGAAAGAAAAATTATCAAAGCCATCAATCCAGACAAGGACGTGGATGCCTTCCATCCTGTTAATGTCGGTCGTCTGATGATCGGCGGTGATGCTGTGCGTTTCCTGCCCTGCACTCCGGCAGGAATTCAGCAGATGCTGCTCCGCTCCGGTACTGAAATTCGTGGTGCCGAAGTGGTGGTTGTCGGCCGATCCAACATCGTTGGTAAGCCGATCGCCGTGATGCTGGCCCAGAAAGATGAAGGTGCCAACGCCACCGTCACCCTTGTTCATACGGCAACCCGCGACCTCCCTGGTCACTGCCGCCGCGCGGATATTCTCATTGTGGCAGCCGGTGTCCCCGGACTGGTAAAACCGGAGTGGATAAAACCGGGCGCAACGGTAATTGATGTAGGGGTCAATCGGGTGGGGATTAACAGTAAGACGGGCAAGGTTATTCTTCGGGGAGACGTCGATTTTGAGAAGGCAAAGGAAGTTGCCGGTAAGATCACTCCCGTACCCGGTGGAGTCGGGCCGATGACCATCGCCATGCTGATGAAAAACACCCTCCTTTCTGCGCAATTGACACTGGGCATCTGAATCCGTTCTGCGCATTCCCAATAAATAGGGGCTCAGGCATCTCGTCTGTGCCCTTATTTATTGGGAATAACACCGACGTGGTTCTTGACGATGGGAATGAAAAGAAGTAAAAATCAGCACCAAAAAACTCGGACTGAGAGAAGACTTCAAAGCTTTTGCTGTCTTCACAGCCCCTGTTTGTACTTTTTGCAGTGAAAAAGTAAGGAACGCCGCTGTTTGGGGATAGAGTGATTTTATCACTCCGGCTGTTCATCACTCCCGCCCATTCTCCTTCATGGGGAAAAGGCGGAACAGTGTCTTACTCACCTGTTCCCGTCTGTTTCTCTCCCATTTCCAGAGTCATTATGAAAAAGCTGATTTATGTACTGCTTGCCCTTTCGCTCTCTACTGCCCCGCTCACTGCACTTGCAGAAGAAAAAACCACCGATCTGCAGTCTGATACCGATGGCTGGTGGGACAAACAGCCCCGTGAAGATAAAATGCTCTACACTGGACTAAGTGCCGCAGCGGTGATTGGCGTGTGGGGTCTGCTGGAGTGGGACTACGGTTCCGCCGGCTGGTACTGGGCGAATGAACAATGGTTCCAGGAGGACACAAAATACGGTGGCGCAGATAAATTCGGCCATTTCTGGTTCACCTACGCCGCAGCCGACGGGCTTACCGCCCTCTACTCAAGCTGGGGCTATGAAAGGGACAGGGCCAACATCTATGCGGTGATGACCTCATGGACCGTCCAGATGGTGATGGAAGGAATGGATGCCACCAGCGAGACTCAGGGCTTTTCCTGGGAAGATATGGTTATGAACACCCTGGGTGCTCTCAGTTCAGTGGTCTTTGAACGTAATCCAAAACTTGACGACCTCATTGACCTGAAGGTGGAGTACGTTCTCAATGAGACACCGGAAGGGATCTTTGATGATTACTCAAACCAGTTCTATTCCATCAATCTTAAACTCGACGGCTTTGATTCTCTGAAAAATACCTGGCTTCGTTATGTTGAATTCCAGGGCGGTTATTTTTCCCGCGGCTATAATGAAGACGACCAGTTGAAGAAGCGGGCTCTCTATGCCGGAGTCACTCTCAATTTCTCCCGTATTCTCTATGAGCAGGGGTGGGATAAGACCGGCAAGGCACTTGAATATTTACAGGTTCCCTATTCTGTACCCAAGGTTTCTCATTATCTGTAAAAAAGTTGTGCGGCAATTGTTTAACATAAAATGGCTGTTCCGAAATTTCGGAACAGCCATTTTATTTCAGGGTCTCTTGAAACAGCTTGTATTTTGTTCATATTCGAGGCACAGAAAGAAATTTATTACAGCCATGTTTGATATCGAAGTATAGCGTTTACCTCGACGTCTCGTTCCTCGCTTTGTCGGAGGATGAATTTTTGACTGTAACGAAGAAGATGGGTGAAAGACTGGCTATGCAATGTTCCCTCAAGGAGATATCATGATCCATAAAGAACTGCGTAAAAAGATTCTCACAGAACGGGACGCCCTTTCCCGAGAAGAAATTATAGAAAGATCTGCACGGATTACAGAAACGGTACTGAAATTTCCACCGGCTATACAGGCAGAAACCATCTTTTTGTATCTCAACTTCTGCAGTGAAGTGAGAACGCGTGAACTTTTCAACACCCTCCGCAGCGCCGGAAAGCGGGTCTGCGTCCCCTTGACGAGAATGAAAGAGCACCGCATTGATGCCGTGTACATTGATGACCCTGAGAATCAGCTCGCCCCCGGTCTCTGGAATATCCTCGAACCAACACAAGAGGCCGCCGCCAGTGCCACCCTCCCCCCGGAGGAAATCGACCTGCTGCTGATGCCCGGCACCGTCTTTGATCTCCGGGGTGGTCGTTTCGGCTACGGCGGTGGCTTCTATGATCGTTATGTTGCCCCCATCCCGGAGGCAGTGCGTATCGGTCTCGCCTTTGACCTGCAGGTGGTCGACCGACTTGAACTCGCAGCCCATGATCAGCTGCTGGACTACATTATTACGGAGAAAAGGATCATCCCCGGCCGATCTTCCACAGGCTCGGTAGATATTGCACGGTGGAACCCGGGCAGGTAAAGTAATGCAGCGACATTCTGTCCTGCATTCTACAACAGGAACTCGAAATCAGGGTTCCTTGAAAAAGCTTGTATTTCGTTCATATTCGAGGCACAGACGGAAATGTATTACAGCCATGACTGATATCGGAGTATAGCGCTTACCTCGACGTCTCGTTCCTCGCTTTGTCGGAGGATAATTTTTTGACTGTAACGAAGAGGATGAGCGATTATTCAAGGTACCCCTTATTCATTTGACAGAGCAGGGAGCCACCCATGAGCAGATTTCTTGAAAAGACCTTCAAACTCAGCCAGCACAAAACGACCGTCGGCACGGAGGTACTCGCAGGCCTTACCACCTTTATGACCATGGCCTATATCCTCGCCGTGAACCCGGGGATCCTCTCGGCTGCTGGAATGAATTTTCCCGCCGTCTTCACCGCCACGGCACTGTCGGCGATGATTGCCACCCTTGTCATGGGCCTGTATGCAAACATGCCCTTCGCCCTCGCTCCAGGGATGGGACTCAACGCCTTCTTTGCCTTCACCGTTGTCCTCGGCATGGGATACACACCTCAATTTGCGCTGACTGCAGTCTTCATTGAAGGAATCATCTTCATTCTGCTCACCGCGCTCAATATTCGCGAAGCGATATTGAACTGCATTCCTCTAAATCTAAAGAAATCGATCTCAGTGGGTATCGGCCTCTTTATCGCCTTCATAGGTCTGTATAACGCCGGTGCGGGCATCGTTCGTCAGGGCGAAGGCATCCCACTCGATATCGCCAACATCACCAGTGGAGCCCCGCTGGTTACAGTCATCGGTCTTCTTATCACCGGCTCTTTACTGGTTTTCAAGGTTCGCGGTGCACTCTTTCTCGGTATTATCGCCACCACCGCCATCGGAATCCCCATGGGCGTCACCCAATTGCCTGAGTCGATCTTCTCAACTCCGCCTGCACCAATCCTCTTTGCCTTTGAATGGCACAACATTTTAACTCTCGATTTTCTCTTTATCCTCTTTACCTTTCTCTTTGTTGACATGTTTGACACTGTCGGCACCCTTATCGGCGTTGCCACCAAAGCCGACATGCTGGACGATCAGGGCCGTCTCCCCGACGCCAAAAAGGCGCTCTTTGCCGATGCCGTGGGCACCACCGTGGGCGCCTGCCTCGGAACCTCCACCGTTACCACCTATGTGGAGTCCGCCTCGGGGGTAGCAGAAGGTGGCCGCACCGGCCTTTCCGCCGTGGTCACCGCTCTCTTTTTCTTCCTCGCCCTCTTCTTCTCGCCCATCTTTGCGATAATTCCGGGGGCTGCCACTGCGCCGGTGCTGATCCTCATCGGTCTCTTCATGCTCACCCCGATAAAGGATATCGATTTTGAGGATTACACCGAGTCGATCCCCTCCTTCCTCACCTTTATTATCATGCCACTCACCTACTCCATCGCCAACGGGATCATGTGGGGCGTAACGAGTTATATCGTGCTGAAAACCGTCGCCGGTCGGGGCAGAGAGGTTCCCATACTCACCTGGTTTATCGCGGCGCTGTTTATTATTAAAATTATCTTTCCTGTTTTTATTCAAAACTAAACAGGGTGACATTTCTCTGGAGTCTCATGACATGGAACAACTTTTAAAACAGCGTATTGATGTGGCCGCCGGGCGACGTCCGGCAGATCTTCTTTTTAAAGGGGGGAAGGTGGTCAACGTCTTCACCGGAGAACTGCTGGAGGCCGATGTCGCCGTGGTGGATTGCTGTATTGCCGCTGTGGGAAGCGGATATGAAGGAGTGGAAACCATTGACTGTGAGGGCAAAATCCTTGCCCCGGGTTTCATTGATGCCCATGTCCACATCGAATCCTCACTGGCCTCACCAGGACAGTTTGCCCGGGCAGTCATGCCCCGCGGGACCACTGCGGTAATCGCTGACCCCCACGAACTCGCCAATGTTTGTGGTACCGCCGCACTGGAGTATATGCTCAAAGCGGGGGAGGATCTGCCCCTTGATCTCTATGTCATGCTCCCCTCCTGCGTCCCCGCCACCGCCTTTGAACACGCCGGAGCCGAACTCAACGCCGCAGCTCTGGCTCCCTTCATCGACAGAGAAAGGGTTGCTGGACTCGGGGAGATGATGAACTATCCAGGAGTTATTGCCGGCGACCCTGCCGTGCTGGCCAAACTGGCCCTGGCATACCGTGCCGGAAAAATTATTGACGGTCACAGTCCACAACTTTCCGGCCGGGACCTCAACGCCTGCGCCGCAGGGGGGATTCACACCGATCATGAATGCGAGAAAGTTGAAGAGATGATTGAACGCCTTCGCCTCGGCATGTATGTGCAGATCCGGGAAGGTTCTGCGGCCCGCAATCTGGCTGCGCTGCTGGCCGGCGTTACTCCGGAGAACCTTCGCCGCTGTCTCTTCTGCACCGACGATCGCCATCCCGGAGACATCCTCCGCCACGGTCATATTGATAACAATATCCGGGAAGCGATCCGCCTCGGACTTGACCCGGTGGCAGCCATTCGCATGGCAACCCTGAACACCGCCGAATGTTATGGACTGGAGGCACGCGGCGCCCTCGCACCTGGCTATGCTGCGGATATTGTGTTGCTGAATGACCTGCATGAAGTGCAGGTAGAGAGAGTCTATAAGGATGGCGAGATTGTGGCAGAAAACGGCAAGGCCCTCTTTACGGCGGAGACGGAGATTGATTCGCGCATGCTGAACACCGTTCATCTCGGTGGATTGGAAGAGAAACTTCTGCGCCTGCCTCTGAAACCGGCTGACGGTTCAAAAAATGGAAAAGTAACAGCACGGGTGATTGAGATTGCCGCGGGTTCTCTGGTTACCACCGCTGTGAAGCGGGAGGTTAATGTTGTTGACGGCTGCTTCCAGCCGACGGCAAAGGAAGACGTTTTGAAACTCGCAGTAGTCGAGCGCCACCGCGATAATGGCAGTGTGGGTGTCGGCCTGGTCAGCGGCTTTGGATTACGGGGCGGTGCGCTGGCCTCCACCGTCGGTCACGATTCGCATAACCTCATTCTGCTCGGTGACACTGATGTGGCGATGATGCGTGCGGCAAAAGAGGTGGAACGTATCGGCGGGGGTCTGGTGGTTGTCCGCGGAGACAAGGTGGTCTGCACCATGCCTCTGCCAGTCGCCGGATTAATCTCCAATGCTCCACTGGCCGACCTTGACCGGGAACAGCGGCAGGTGACCGAGGCTGCACACACTCTGGGGATTCCGGAGCAGATCAATCCCTTCATGCTCCTTGCCTTTCTCGCTCTACCGGTCATCCCCGAGCTGCGTCTGACAGATATGGGGCTTTTTGATGTGGTGAAATTTGCCCCGGTTCCGGTGCAGGTCTAAAAACTCTCAATGCAACAGGTCCGACCTCAATTTTCCGGGGTCGGACTTCACTGCTGCAGGAATATTGCAGGAGGGAAATTACTCGATTGATTTCTGCTCTTGATAAAACGACGGGAATATATGGTCGTCATTTTGCCCGAACAATACCATCAACCTTACCAAATTCAGCATTACAAACGTTGCGAAACAGAAAAAGCAATGCCTGAATTCGTATGATCAGGAGACATCGAATAATCGCCCATTTTCTTTGTTACATTCAAAAATTTATCCTCCGACAAAGCAAGGAACGAGACGTCGAGGTCAGCGCTGGACTCTGAGAGCAAAGCTATGCCCGCGATAAATTTTCTTCAGTCCTTCGAATCTGAACGAAATACAAGACTCTTCGAGGGACCCATAAGTGAAGAATCTCTGCAGCCAGCTGATGAGAGGATGTCAACTCTCCAGCACCTCACGCAATTTGGTGGCCAGGTCCTGTATTGAAAACGGTTTCTGGATGAAATGCACACCCTTATCTAACACTCCGTGATGGGCGATCACGT
>JALNVI010000059.1 GCA_023231425.1 Desulforhopalus sp.
AAGCAGAGAATTGCTGTTGTTATATCTTTACTCTTCGCGTTCTTCGCGGTAAAATTCATCGTCTTTTCCCATAACTTTCTGAGAAGTTACAGTTAAAGGAGATAAAGAATGATAGATCCAATTTTATTGCGCATTGCGAAAACTGCTATTTTAGCTCAGTTTGACTGTAATATAGAAATAGATAGAAATAAACTTCTAACAGAGTATCCTTTTTTACAATCGGAGGCTGCTACATTTGTAACACTCAATTACAATCACCAACTTAGAGGATGCATTGGTTCAATTATTGCGCATAGAAAATTACTTGATGATATTATTAACAACGCTGAATTAGCGGCATTTAATGATTCAAGATTTAAACCGGTCAGCAAAGATGAATTTCCACATTTACATATCGAGGTATCAATCCTAACTCCACCTGAAGAAATAAACTATACTGATTTCAACAACTTACTTGATAAAATAAGACCTGATATTGATGGCTTGATTTTAAAGCATGGCCATAATCAGGGAACTTTTTTACCACAAGTCTGGGAAACGCTGCAAACGACAAAAGATTTTTTAGATCATCTCAGTTACAAAGCAGGTCTAAATCCCTCTGTTTATGATAAACACCCAACGGTTTATCGTTATGAAGTTAAAGCGATAGAAAATGATTTTGAGGCAATAGTATCGCTATAAAAATAATTTAGAGGAGTGTCACAATGATCAGAAAAGAGATTGCAGCTGGCACGTTTTATCCTGATAATGTTGACGAGTTAGATAAATATTTTGATCATTTTAATATTGTTTTTGATCAACTTTTTTCAGTAAAGGATATTCAAAGTAGAGCTATAATTGTTCCACATGCTGGCTATGTTTATTCAGGGTTTACCGCTAATGCAGCTTATAGAGTTTTACAAAACAGCAGGGCTAAAAATTTTGTCGTTATTGGCCCTTCACATAAAGTTACTTTCAGTGGAATAAGTATTGGTGAATTTGAGTCTTACAGAACACCCCTGGGAAACATTAAAAGTGCTACTGCTCTTATAAACAATCTTAAAAATAGATTCAAAATAAACTGTGTTTTCCAGGCCCATGCTGAACATAGCACAGAGGTACAGTTCCCATTTATTAAACATTATTTAAAAGATGTAAATATTGCAGAAATTGTCTATGGCCAAGAAGACCCCAGACATCTTTCCCAAATTATAGATTATATCTTGAAAGATAAAGATAATGGGGTAATTATCAGCACAGATTTAAGCCATTTTCATAATCTTAATGAAGCCGAGGAATTAGATAATATTTGCCTCAAATCTATTGAATTACTTGATACAGACACGTTGCATAGTGGCTGCGAAGCATGTGGGATGATTGGCGTTGAGGCCATATTATTAAGTGCAAAGAGAGCAAATCTAAAAGCACATATATTGGATTATAGAACCAGCGCAGAGGCCAGTGGTGACGAATCAAGAGTCGTTGGCTATGTGAGTGCATATTTTAGTTAGAACTCTGAATAATTTCAGGAGACCTTGAACCAGCTTGTATTTCGTTCATATTCGAGGAACAGGAGGAAATTTATTACAGCCATGTTTGATATCGGAGTCCAGTGCTTACCTCGACGTCTCGTTCCTCGCTTTGTCGGAGGATAAATTCTTGACTGTAACGAGGAAAATGGGCAATTATTCAAGGTCTCCATAAGTTAACAGCTGCTTACCCCAGCCCGCATATCGCCGATGCAGGAATAAAGTCACGAGGTCCTCGTAAGAGGATCAACCATCGACGTAACGGTCGATGGAAAGAACACACAAGGACGTCAAGAAGGGGTGGATCACAATGTAAAAAAACTCCCCAGACGACAGGATTCCTTAGAAATTTCAACCGAAAACGACAATTAAATGTTCGAAAGGGAAAAAAATGAAAAAAAATATTTTTATAATCACTGGCTGCACCATGCTGCTCTCAATATCTTCTGCCGCCTACAGTGCAGAAGGTCCGTATCTGAGTGTAAATGTTGGTGTCGCGACCCCGAATGATTCTGATGTAACTGATTCTACAACACCATATATGATAATGGATATGGAATCAGACTCTGGTTTGGCACTTGGTGTAGCTGTTGGTTATAGCCTTGCCTGCAACATGAGATTTGAGGGAGAATTTGCATATCAGGAAAACGATTTAGATAAGGTCAGTTTCTATGATATAGGTGCTGATTTAACCGGTTATACATCGAGCTATGCTTTTCTTTTAAATAGCTACTATGATTTCAAAAATGCAAGCCCTTTTACCCCTTTCATCGGTGGCGGCCTTGGGATGGCAAAGGTCGAAATAAATGATTTGAATTTCCCTGGATCAGGTATTCCAGACGAAAGTGATGATGACAATGTATTTGCCTATCAGTTTGGAGCGGGTGTGGCTTATGCTGTAAATGAACAAGTCAGTATTGATGTCAAATATCGCTATTTTGGAACTTCTGATCCGGAATTTGAGACCACAGAAGCAGAGTATTCCAGCAATAATGTTTATGCCGGTGTAAGAATTGCTTTTTAACCAGACATTTCAGCAGGTGAATGATTTCAGGAGCAAAACCTTTCTCGCCCCTGAAATTGTGGAAATCAGCACGACGCGATGATTTCACCCATGTGTAGACAAGGCATGCCTTGTCTCTACAAGGTGACCGCTATCGTAATAAAAATAGCAAACGTCACAGAATACGAAACAATAAGAATTAACTAAAAAATCGGCACTCCTCAAAAGGAATGCCGATTTTTTTTCCACCACACTTTTCCACCATACAGAACTGTTATACCAATCACATTTTTTACTGACCAGAGAACGCAACTGCGTGGACATCTTTTTTGGCGATTACAAAAGGATAAACAGGATGTAAAATTGAGCTCATGGTAGAAGCGTCCGTTGTGCTGGAGACACCAAAATTGCTCATCTCTACGGAAATCTTTTGCTTTTTCCTGCCTCCCGTCTCCCGTCTCCTTTCTCCCTTTTCCCGCCCCTGCCTTTAAATCCGCCAATACAAAATGTAAATGGTATTACACCATTCACTCCGCTATATCACGACTCCAGGAGAGGGCCATCATCGTCTTCGGAAAGCCGATGGTTGAGATCAGAAGAAGCAGCGCATGGTCAATCTCTTTCCGATTTGCACCTGCCTCAAGTGCCCGGCGGGTGTGAGAATGAACGCTTCCCTCAGAGCCAATTGCCGCAGCGGCCGCAAGCTGAATAAGCTGGCTTTCTTTTCCTCCCAGCGGACCTGCTCCCCGTACGGTTTTCCCCAGTTCTTTCACCACACCGAGAATCTCGGGATACTCTTCACTCAGAGTGTTATAAATTCCTTTTGTCGCCATGTTGTCTCCTTTATGTAGTGTCGATATTAACCGCAGCAGCAGTTCTGTTTGTGCTTCGTTATCTGCATTATCATACCAGAGCCACTGGTACAGCTGTATATTTAAAAAGGGCCAGAGACAATCTTCGCCTCTGCCCCCTTTTTCTACTCAAACCTTCCTCAGAAGTGCTTACATCAACAGATCCAGCCCGGAAAAGAAATAACCAATCTCAAAAGCAGCCGTTTCCGGTGCATCAGAACCATGGGTCGCATTTTCCCCAAGACTTGCACCAAACTCCTTGCGCAGCGTTCCTTCTGCCGCATCTGCCGGGTTGGTTGCCCCCATCAGATCACGCCATTTCTTGATGGCACATTCCGCCTCGAGAACCATGACAATACAGGGTCCACTGGCCATAAATTCAGTCAACTCGCCAAAAAAGGGTCTCTCTTTATGGACAGCATAAAAGCCCTCAGCCTCCACCTTGCTCATGTAGAGTTTTTTGATGCCGACAACGGTAAATCCCTCGGCATAAATACGGGCAAGAATCTTACCGGCGTTGCCGTCTGTAAAGGCATTGGGTTTAATAATTGCAAAAGTACGTTCTTGAGTCATGGGAGCTCCCTGTTGAGAATCATTTAGAATCAGTTTTAAAAAATCAGTGAAAGTACGACACAGCTGAAAACTGTCCCCAGCAGAAAAATAAACGTGCTGTAAAGCACCAGACTATTGGCCCGCAAGATATCTTGCGCTTCAATTTCACGGGTGGGATCTCCAAGAGTTGGTTTATAAACAGATTTTCCAAAATAGACAGCCTCTCCTCCAAGCTGAACTCCCAGAGCACCGGCCATGGCCGCTTCCGGGTGACCAGAGTTGGGGCTGGCATGTTCTCGGCGGTCACGCAAAAAAATGCGCCAGCAATGTCTCATGTTCAGCCCTGCCAGCGGGCAGGCTGCAACAATACAGAGCCCGCTCAGTCTCGCCGGGAGATAATTCAGGACATCGTCGAGTCGGGCGGCAAAAAAACCAAAGTGCAGATATTGCTCGTTTTTATAGCCAAACATGGAGTCCATGGTGTTGGTTGCCTTATAAAGCATGGCACCAATGGCAGCGACGGCTGCTGGCGAAAGGGACTCGGGTGAGAGGGGGAGAAATCCCTGCAGCAATACCGCGAATGCACTGAAGAACAGCGGAGCGATAATACCATCGGACGCACTCTCCGCCACCGACTCCACCGACGCACGCACGACTCCATCCCGGTCAAGGGTATTCGTATCGCGCCCCACAATCAGTCCAACCCGCCGCCGCGCTTCTTTGAGATCACAGGAAGGAACCAGAGCAAGATAGACGTTTTTTGAGTGCCGCAGCAGATCCCGCATGGCAATAGAGGTGTAAAGCAGAAAGACAGCAAAGACCACTTCCACCACCGGATGGATGGCACGGGCAAGGCTCAACAGCCCCCACAGGATGATAAAGACACCGCCGAGGACAAACAGCGCAGTAGCTGTTCCAGCCAGGGTCTCCCGCTGCGGCAGCCAGCGGCGAAAGCGATTTTCACAAAAGGTACACAGCCAGCCGATGAGCCGCACCGGGTGAGTGTACCATCTCGGATCACCCAGCAGCAGGTCAAGCAGCACGGCAACGACGAGACAGATGATATATTCTCCCATCACAGCTCCAGCAGGCGATAAATTGCGTTCATATCAATGTTCTCACGCATAGTTGTGGCAAGGCGATCAAAAGCAGCCTCAAGATTCCACGGTGCGAGAATCCGCCCAGCCGGTTCAAGCCCCCTTTTCACCCGCAGATGATCTATGAACCAGCGGCGGAATTCGTCGCTGTCAAAGATTCCATGGAGATAGCTGCCCCACACTCCGCCCCCTGGGGCCGCCTGTCCACAGTGTGAGCCATCCTCAAATTCGAGGAGGGGTGCAGAGGTGCCGGAAGAGATGCCGTGGTGAATTTCATAGCCGAAGACCGGTTTTCCGGAGGGCAGATGCCGACCGCTTTTCCTCTTAAGATTCTTCTCTTTCTCAATCACTGTAACCATGTCGAGAAAGGCAAAACCCTTCACCTCACCAAGATTCGATTCCAGCTTCAGTGGATCACAGATGGCCCGACCGAGGAACTGGTAGCCGCCACAGATCCCGATAATTTCACAGCCCCCTTCCCGCAGGCGATTCACCGCTCCAGCGAAGCCGCTCTCCTGCAGATAGTGCAGATCGTAGAGCACATTTTTAGTTCCCGCAAGGATAACAGCATCTGGACTGCCCAGCTCGTCAGGGGTATCCACTACTCGCAGATTGACGTCCGGCTCCTCAAGGAATGGCTCCACGTCTGTAAAGTTGGAGATGTGGGGCAGATTGATCACCGCAATCTCCACCACTTTTCCGCTCTTCTCCTCCTGCATCGCGTTAAAGGAGCCCTTTTTAAAGCTGACCGAATCCTCTTCGGGCAGGCCGAGGTGACTCAGCCAGGGAATAACACCGAGCACCGGTCGTCCGGTATGCTCAGCAATGTAGTCATGGGCCGAGCCAAGCAGAGAGGCATCCCCACGGAATTTATTGACCACAAAACCAGCCATCAGCCGTCGTTCCCACTCGGCAAGGGTCTCCATAATGCCAACAAAGGAGGCGTACACCCCGCCGCGGTCAATATCTCCGACCAGTAACACCGGGGCAGCAGCATACTGTGCCATGCGCATGTTGACGATATCATCATGCTTGAGGTTAATTTCCCCCGGTGAACCGGCACCTTCGAGGACGATAACATCATGCTCAGCGGCGAGGGAGTCGTAGATTGACTGCACCCGTGGCCAGAGCTGAGTCTTGTAGCGGTTGTATTCCCGCACGGCCATATTGCCCACGGGTTTTCCGGCAACGATCACCTGACTGCCGGTATCACTGTTGGGTTTGAGCAGCACTGGATTCATGCGGCAGTCGGGATCAAGGCGGGCGGCCTGCGCCTGCACCACCTGAGCCCGTCCCATCTCATCCCCCTGCAGGGTGACAAAACTGTTCAGAGACATGTTCTGTGCCTTGAAGGGTGCCACCGAGATACCGTCGTGAAAGAGAATCCGACAGAGTCCGGCGGTGAGGATAGACTTGCCGGCATCGGAGCAGGTTCCCTGAAACATAATTGACTTTGCGCGCTTTCTGCCTTGAGGTGTGGTCTTACCCTTTCCTTCACTGCCAAAATAGTTGTGCAAGAGTTTGACAAGTCGAGTGTTCTCCCGTGCCGTACGCACGGCAATACGAAAACAGCTTTCGGCGTGATCAAGCAACCGATAGTTGTCACAACAGCGGATGAGAAGGCCCCTTTCTGCGCAGAACTCACCCAGTTCGGCAGCGGTTCCGTGTTCAAGGCGGCAAAAGAGATAGTTGGCAGTGGAGGGAAAGACCTTCAGCGGCAGTGACGCCAGCTCTTTACAAAGTGCTTCGCGCAATTCCCGACAGACCGTGCGGGATTGTCGCTGATACTCCCCGTCGGCCAGGGCGCGAACGCCAAAGGCCGCAGCCAGAGAATTAACACTCCACGGCGGCAGATTATGGCGGAGCGCTTCGGCAATGTCCTGCGGAAAAAGGCCATAGCCGATGCGCAGGCCGGGGACACCGTAAAACTTGGTCATCGAGTTGAGGCTGCAGATATTCTCCGCTGAGGCACCGAGAGTGCCATGCTCATCCTGAAAATCAAGAAACGCCTCATCAAGGAGAAAAAGAGAGTCCGGCTGGCGTGCGGCGAGCTCTTTGATCGCTCCGAGGTCTGGCATGCATCCCGTGGGATTGTTGGGGGTGCCAAGAAGGAGCAGGTCACCTGGCTGAAGAAGTTCTTCCAGCACCGAAAAATCGGGCATAAAATTTTTCTCTTCGGCAAGGGGAACGAGCTGGATATCCAGCCCTGCCTGCTCAGCGGTGCGGTAGTAATCCACATAGGAAGGAACTGGCAGCACAAGACGACGGCACCTCCCGCGGATGGACTGCATAAAGAAGTGCAACAGCTCGGAGGTCCCGTTGCCGACCACCGCGCACTCCTTCGCGACACCGGTGTATGTGGAGAGGGCGGTACACAGTTCCGTGTACTCCGGGTCAGGATAGTGAAACACTCCTTCCAGCTCTCTGCTCATCATTGGCCGCAGCCACTCGGGCGAACCAAGCGGGTTGATATTGGCACTGAAATCAATAACCTCGGCACCAGCTGCCCGTTTTGCCCGATGGATATTCCCGCCGTGTTCAAAATCTCTCATTATACAATGCCTCAGTAGAGAAAGGAGACGGCCAGAGCCGTCATCAGTTCGGCCATCTCACACTGCGCTCCGAGAATATCGCCGGTGGCCCCGCCGAGCACCAGGATACTTTTCCGGCGCAGAAACGCGAAACCGAGCAGTATTCCGGCAAGCACAATGAATCCTCGGCAGCCATAGACCATACAAAGCAGCACGGCAAGCAAAACCAGTGAAATAACGGCGTGCCGTCGCATGTCATCACCGTAAAAAAGTGCCCCAATACCGCCTTCCTTCCGGGCGTAGTGCATAGTCCCCATGGAAAAAAGCAACACGCAGCGTCCGGCAAAGGGCATAAAAAAAAGCGCTGCGGGCAGACCTTCGGCTGGAATAGAGAGAAGTGCAGCAAATTTGCCAAGCAGAAGAAAAATGAGCGCCGCCACGCCCATGGCCCCGACCCGACTGTCCTTCATAATTTCCAGGCTGCGCTCACGGCTGCGTGCTGAGAGCAGACCATCGGCGCTGTCGGCAACACCGTCAAGATGCAAAAAGCGGGAGACAGAGGCGAGATAAAACAGCAGGAGTACTGCCGTGACTGCGGGAGGCGCAAAAGAAGTAACCCCCCATGCCAGCAGTGCACCGATGCCGCCAAGCAGGATACCGAGGAAGGCAAACCAGCCGACACTGCGTCGAAAACGGCTGCTGTCCTCCTCCTGGCGCCACGGAAGCGGAAATATGGTAAGAAAGCGCAGCGCCGCACAGAAGTTGGCGGCTGCCTCCTTCACAGAAAAGAACATTACTTGTCAGCTCCACTTACGGCAGCTTCCTCAAAGGTCGCCATCTGGTTGAGAATGGCGAGGCCGCCTTCAACGAGATTCATTGCCATGGCTGCACCGGTTCCCTCACCGAGATGGAATTTAAGATCAAGCAGCGGTTTGCGGCAGCCAAGAAACTTCTGCATCTCGGCGTGCCCGGGTTCAACTGAACGATGGGAGAAGATCATATAATCTTTGGTAAAGGGTTCGATAACGGCTGCAATCATTGCCCCCGCAGTAGAGATGAAACCATCTATCACCACTGGTTTACGCTGGGATGCCGCACCGATAATCAGTCCGGCGATACCACCGATCTCAAAACCGCCAACCTTGCTGAGCACATCAAGAGCATCCTTTTTTTTCGGTTTATTTAGCGCAATGGCCCTCTCCACCACACGGATTTTATGTTCAAGCTGGTCATCGTCCAGCCCGGTTCCCCTGCCGCAGAGTTTCGCAGCGGGTCTGCCGGTAAGCACCGTGGCAATAGCCGCAGAGGCAGTGGTATTGCCAATGCCCAGTTCTCCAGTGCCGAAGATATCATAGTCGCTGTTTTCTTCTGCCACCGCGATGCCGTTTTCCACCGATTTCTGAGCCATAGTACGGCTCATGGCTGGCCCGGCAGCCATGTTATCCGTCCCGTTGCCAATCTTTTTGTTAATAATTTTTCCGCTCTTTTCCGCGTCGCCCATATCGCCTGCAATACCAAAATCATATACTTTGATATCAGTGCGGGACTGTGAAGCAAGGGCATTCACCCCGGCACCACCGTTGATCACATTCCATGCCATCTGCACCGTAACCTCAGGGGGAAACTTGCTCACCCCCTCAGCAGTTACTCCGTGGTCAGCAGCCATGCAGGCGATCAATTTTTTATTGATCTGTGGTCTGGGATTATCCATCATACCAGCGACGTCAACGGCAAGATCAAGCAGATCACCAAGAGCCCAGTATGGCATGGTGAGCTGCTCAATACGGGCAATAGCAGCTTTGCGGGCGGAGGTACTCTGCGGGTAAATCTTTATCAAGGTTTTTTCGAGGACACTCATTACGGTTTTCTCCAAATTAAAAGTATTTGATATGGCAAAGATATATTGAAAACACTATTTTATTAATTTATATTTTTTACTGACCAAAGAGCACGGCTGGACAAACAGGATGATAAAAGTAATCCCAGGAAACATCGAAGAACCAGTCTTTCGCCCATCTTCTTCGTTACAGTAGAAACGCCCCTTGTGCTGGAGACGCCCAAACGGATCGTCTCCACAAAGACCTTTTGCTTTTCCCGGTCTCCTGTCTCTCACCCCTCTTTCAAAACAAGAGGGATACCGCAACTCACCAGCACCACTTCATCAGCAGCCCTGCCAAGCGTCTGGTTGGCAGTACCGACAAGGTCGCGATAAAGACGGGCCAGCCTGTTCTCCGGCACAATCCCCAGTCCCACCTCATTGGTAACCACAAAAAAACGGTGTGGGGAAGAAACCATCTCCGCAATAAACGCCTCTGAAGCCCCGCGAATTACCTTATCGGTTGTCTCAAGGTGAGCTGCTTCGGCTGCAAACAGAATGTTGTTTACCCACAGCGTAATGCAGTCAAGCAAAACAACCCCCGGCTCAACCGGGAGACGTTTGCGTACTACCTGCGAGATGTCACGTTCTTCCTCAAAGGTCTGCCATCCCCGCCCTGCCCGCTCTTTTTTATGGCGCGTCACCCGGGAATTCATCTCCTCATCGAGAGAGGGGCAGGTGGCAATAAAGAAGCGTTTTTTACTCACGGCTTCGGCACGCTCCAGGGCGTAACTACTTTTCCCACTCCGCGCACCACCGGTTATAAGGGTAATTTTTCCCATGATTGCCTGCATATATTTTAAAATTCAGGGCAATTCGCAGTTGAAGCGGGTCAGCACTCCACCCTGCGAATGAAGTCGGATCTCGCAGAAACGCCCAGGCTGGACATCAAAAAGCAGATAATTTTCCACGGACAGATTCAGCAGCAAACAGAGCAGGTGGCGAATTACTCCGCCATGGGCAATAACGAAAATATTGTCCTGTGAGCCCTTAAGGATTTCCAGGCAGTGTGCCATCCGGCGGTGAAAGTCAAACAACCGCTCTCCGTCCGGGAAGGTGAAGGTACCCCCCTCCTCCAGCCAGCGACGAACACGTTCCGGTTCTTCAGCGGAGATCTCAGGAAAGCTGCGTTTTTCCCATCGGCCAAAGTCAATTTCCCGCAGATCATCGAGCGATTCCCCTTCTCTCTCAAGAGCAAGCAGAGAGAGTGTCTGTCGGCAGCGACGCATGGGACTGAGAAGGATTCGCTCGAAACCATCGACATCAACTCTTCCGGCAAGCGACGCAATCTGCGCAGCCCCCTCCGCACTCAAGTCGACATCACTTGAGCCGACCCAGCGCCCGGTAAGACCGGTATCACCGTGGCGCATGAAGAGAATCCTCCGCCCCGTATCCTTCATGACAGGGATTCGAGAATATCGCGGGCAAAATCCAGCGAGGGGTCGAGAGTCAACGCAAGGGTAAGATATTCCTTTGCATCATCGATGCGCCCAAGCCGCTGGCTGTTGACTCCTATATTGGCGTAGTCCATGGCCGAGGAAGGATCAAGCTCCACGGCACGTTTGAACTTTGCAATTGCCTGCTCAAATTCGCCGAGTTTGAAACAGCAGACACCCATGGTGTTATAGATATCCGGTCTCTGTTCGTCATATTTCAATCCCTTCTCCAGCACTGCCAGCGCCTCAGTGTAGTGTTCGAGATCACGCAGACAGAGGCCGAGATAGGAATAGATATAGGGGAGATCTTCCTCTTCGGGATGCATTTTGAGGGCATCCTCAAAAAAGGGCAACGCCAGCTGGCCCATTCCCATATTGTAAAGATTGCGACCACGATAAAATTCCACATAGTAGGCGTCCGGCAACAGCTCTTTCAGCTCAAGGAGTCGTGCATCCAGAATTTCCGGATCCTGGATAAGATCCACGGCAAGCCGGGCTGCAAAGAGCCCGGCACTCTGCAGACGCGATCGTTCGCGGAAGTGAGCACCGGGAGAAATGGTGTACGTCGCCGGCAACTGCAGCCCTTCATGGGTAATATCCAGCATAAAGACATCCATGCCGATTTTTTTCAGCGCTGCGGCGGTGCGGTCAACCTCGATTTTGATGTCGTGGTCAGCCAGATTTGCCATGTTGTCAATGCTGATGCTGAAAGGCGAATCGGTGAGCCAGGTAATCTCTTCCATACTGGTCGGCTTGGGCAAACCTGAAGCGAGATAGTTGGCAGAGGTCTCGAAGTCGCCGCCAAGCTGTGCCACTTCGGTAAGGGTGCGGATCATCGCTTTCTGCGGATCGGGGGCAGTCCCGGCGGTATAAACAATCTCACTGCTTTCGGGAAATGTTGCCCGGTCAATGGCAATAGCCGCCACTGTAGGGATGCCGGTATCGAGGGTGAAATCAAGCAGATGAATCTCAATGCCGTTCTCAGCAAATTTACGGAGAAGATCCAGCGCCACCGGATCAGTAACGGTATCAATGTCAATCTTCGGTACAGCAAGCTTTTCATGAGTCACCCGGGAACAAACGTGGCGTTCGATGATTTCACACAACCCCTGCAATGCAGACTCCTCGAGAGTATTCCCGGCAGCGGAGCCGTTATACTCGTTAATGGTATCAAACCAAGAGAAGGGGACAAGAACATTTTCGTTGCGGGTGAGGCTGGTCGCCTGACACCAGAGCATGGGCAGACCGGCCAGGAGTTTACGAAGCTGCCCGGGGCTGGTCTTTTCATCATGCACTGACTGCAGCAGATACTCAATGGGCAACACCGGGTACCCCTGCTCCTCCATATCGGCGTAATCGCCGATGAGGAATTTATCGGGATTGACCTTGAAGGAGAAAAAAGAGAAGCGCTCGGTGAGTTCCATACAGGCTGAGGTCTCCGCCTGTATGGGACCGGCACCCTTGCCCATGGTCTTCTTCGCACCAATAATCTCCTGCGCGTCGTCCCCGCAAACACCGAAATAAACGGGAATCCCGAGACGTCCGGTATCAATACGTTTTACTTCACTGAGAATTTTCAGATCAAGCGCCTTAACGCGGCTGTAAAAGGTTGCGAGGGTTTCAGCGGGGGTTCTGGCCTTGTCGAGATCAGCGGTGAACGTTTTCGGGCAACTCTGCAACTCAATTTTTTTGAAGATCATATCACTGTCTGTAGGGGGAGTAAGAAGAATTATTAAGGGAAATTTTTCCCTGTCGGAGAAAAGCTCATCACCTGAAAGAGAGCAGAGCAGCACCACTCAAGCCCGCTTTCAAGATGGAAGTGTATTGGAGGAAAAAAACATATCGCCCTCACACCCGCAAGCGAAAAGACTCTCTGATTCCCCCGGGGTGTTCGTGTTGAAGGCTGACGACTCCGGGACATCCCGGCAAGGCAGCGAAAAATCCGTCATTTTTGCAGGTTGGTCGCTGCAGGGCGCTTCAGCACACGTAAAAAATTATATCAGACCTGCAGTCGATATATATGATTCACCGGGCCGCTCCCCTTTCCCAGATCAAGTCCCGCAGCCAGAGCGCCAGACAAATATTCCTTGGCGTTCTTTATGCTCTCTCTGAGGGACATCCCGTCCGCGAGATTACAGGCGATTGCCGAGGA
The DNA here is from genome assembly GCA_023231425.1 of Desulforhopalus sp. GTDB lineage: Bacteria > Desulfobacterota > Desulfobulbia > Desulfobulbales > Desulfocapsaceae > Desulforhopalus. Next base: position 13,007 of record JALNVI010000059.1, read on the forward strand.
GAGTGTGCAGCCCGTCCCGTGGGTGTTCGTGGTAAGGATGCGCTCAGCTTTAAACCAGTATGTGTCACCATTTTCCAACAGGAGATCGTTCGCGTCACTGACAGAATGCCCGCCTTTAAGGAGTACGGCCCCGCCGATTTCCCGGGAAATAATGAGAGCGGCTGCCACCATATCCTCTTCATTGTGAATCTTCATTTTACTGAGAACTTCAGCTTCGGGGATGTTTGGCGTTATAACACGCCCAAGGGGCAGCAGTGTGGTAATGAGACTCTGCCTGGCATCCTCTGAGAGCAGAGCGGAACCACTGGTGGAAACCATCACCGGATCGACCACAATATTGTCGGCATTGTATTCAATGAGTTTTCTGGCAATGGCTTCAATAATTCGTCCATTTGAGACCATGCCGATCTTCACCGCATCGGGCCGGATGTCGGTGAAGATAGAGTCGAGCTGCTGCGCAACAAATTCAGGCTCTGCTTCCATAATGGCAAACACTCCGGTGGTGTTTTGCGCGGTAAGAGCCGTAATCGCGCTCATGGCATACATCCGGTGGGCAGTTATTGTTTTGATATCCGCCTGAATCCCGGCACCGCCACTGCAGTCGGAACCCGCTATGGTCAAGATCTTTTTCATTGAGACCCCTCTGGCTTTCCTGAACACATCCTTTCAGAAGCAGCGCGAAGCTCCCGGCACTCCTTCTCGATATCATCACTGGCAAAAATTGCGCTGACCAGTGCAACACCAGCAACGCCGGTACCCGCAAGTTCCATGATATTGTGTTTATAAATTCCGCCGATGGCGACAACAGGAATGGAAACAGCTTCGCAGATTGCTTTCAGAGTCGCGTGATCCAGCAGGTCCGCATCGGACTTTGTTGAAGTGGCAAACACCGCACCCACGCCGAGATAATCCGCCCCGTTCTTTTCGGCCTCCACTGCCTGCTCAAGGGTTTGCGTGGAGACACCGAGCATCATCGACTCACCGATTTTGCTGCGAACATTTGCGGCTACCATATCTTCCTGGCCTACATGAATGCCATCGGCCCCGCACTGCATTGCGATATCAACATTATCGTTAATAAAAAAGGGAACGCTGTATTTTTTGCAGATCTCTTTAATCTCCAGAGCTTCAGCAAGAAAAGCCTTTTCATCCATCGTCTTTTCACGGAGCTGCACACAGGTAACGCCCCCTTTCAGGGCCTCTTCCACCTGCATAACCAGTGTCTGGCCTTTCAGCCAGGCGCGATCGGTTACTGCATACAAACGCATATATTGCTCAACAGATTTCATATTGTGCACCACTTTTAAGAGTCTTGCCGTAGAGATTATATATGGCATCAATCAGATAAATTTTAAAGGTCGCATTGCCGTCTGTGCCGCTCATCCGGGCATGTGCCTTTTCGCCACACAGCCCCATGGCACAGACCGCAGCGAGCGTGGCTTCCAGGGCATTGTCGGGATTGGCGGCAACATACGCTGCCGTCATTGCACTGAGCATGCAGCCTGTACCGGTGATTTTTGACAGCATCGGATGACCGTTATGAACGGCATACGCGGTGGTACCATCGGTCACAATGTCAACAGTGCCGGTTATCACGATGATCGCGCCGGTCTTTCTGGCAAAGGCTTTCGCAGAATTGACAGCAGCGGCGCGAGTCGCATCCGTGATCAGATCGGCAAGATCCGCATCAACCCCCTTTGTGGCACCACTCCCGGAAACGAGAGTCTTCATCTCAGAGATATTTCCTTTTATAACCGTGAAGTGCACCTCATTCATCAGCATGAGGGCCGTCTCCGTGCGCAGGGTCGATGCTCCTGCTCCGACCGGGTCGAGGACAACGGGCAGGCCAAGTACATTCGCCTTTTTTCCCGCAGCAGACATGGAGGAAATCGTGCTGTGGTTCAGCGTACCAATATTGATATTAAGCCCATTGCTGATGGCGGTTATCTCTTCGACCTCGCGGATATCGTCCGCCATAACGGGAGAACAGCCACAGGCAAGAAGGACGTTGGCACAATCATTTACCGTAACGTAATTGGTGATGCTGTGAATAAGCGGTGTTCTCGCCCGCATATTCTCCAGACATTCTTTCAGCATGATTCCTCGCTTTATATACAAATTCAGGTTCCAATATTTTAGACACATGGGATCCTGTGTTTATTTAACTTCTCTCCTGACCACTTTCCTTCCATCAATCTTTTGCGCCGATCACCTGAGACATCAGACCGCCCTCTCCAGCCGTCACGCTCCATGTAATCAAGAGTGCGGACCAGGGTTGCGGTTTGCTCTACGCAGGTAGTGCCCTTCTTCCCGGGCAAGGTCACCGTGCAGCGCCAGTCTGTGGCCAGCACCGAGACCTGTCGTACTGCTGCAGAACGAACAAAATGCGTACATTTTTTTTGGAATTATAAAGATCGTTTATCAATAGACGAGTGACCTTTTTTCTATCTCTTTTTTCCGCCGAAGGTATTCATCTTTTGAAATTTTCCCTTTCTTCCAGTCATTCTCCAGGCTCTTAAGAGCCTTTTTATTTTGGTATTCATAAACTGCTCCGGCAGCCCCAACTCCAACAGCAGCGCCACCAATTGCTCCCCGGCTGCAGCTGCCAGCCAACAATAATGGGATTAACAGTGCTATCAAAAGTAATCTTTTCACAATATACCTCCATAGATTTCCGGGTACTTTGAACAACCTTGTCTCTCGTTCACAGCCAGGGCACAGGAGAAATTTTTTACTGCAGGGAATCTTACTGAAAGAGCGCTGCCAGCAATTCACTCTTTTAGCAAGGTACCAGATCATGGCCTTTCTTCAACCAGGAAGATCTCAGGCTGAGATTCCCGGCACGCTGAATCATTGTAACAGTTCGATTTCACGTAAAATCCATCGCAAATCTTTTGAAGTGGATATGATCCTCTTGATGCTCAGGTCACAGCGACCACCAGACGAAAATTTGCGGAAAAAACCATAAAAAGAACCTGAAATATTGCAGACTATACGAAAGTAATTCCGGTCAGAATGGGCAACGAAAAGGATAACTCATCGATTTCCTGCTGAAATTAACATGCACGAGACGCCACGCCACAGCAGAATCCAGCGCCGGTCTCCTCGACAGGGAAAAGGCCAGACATTACACTCTTCACCGCCTGGCAGAGATTCAGGAGCATGCAAAAACTTTGAATAACCCGCAGGATCACGGGGAAAATAAGTGAGGATTAGATTATACTCTTGACCAGACGAACTCTGTTCTCCATGCTCGTCCTGCAGGATCATTACAAGAGAAATATCCTGTGGCTGCAACGATCAAACATTTTCCTTTCAGGGTGCCTTGATAAGGCAAAATTATGGGCAGCCTCTACCTGAGGATGTCGATGCATCGTTACCAATGTTATTCCAATGTGATTCGTTTTCCAGGAATCAACATCCAACCCTTTTTCGCTCTTAAGAGCGATTGAAGTCAACAGGCCTCTTATGATCTACACCGCATACACATTACACCCTGAATTCATTGAAGAATTATCGAGACGAATCAATCTGTTGATTGAATCAACAGAGCCAACGACCATTGTTGGCAGTATCTTCCAGAAGATTCCCTTAATTCCATCGCAACTCCTTATTTCGCAAATCATCGATGCTGCTGTATGGTCAAGCTTTGCCACCGACGAAGGGAATTCTGTGACCATATCGATCATCCTCAGTCCGCCAGAAGACTCCTTCAACACGTTCATCTTCGACAAGCCAATCAGCTTTGACGTCAACAACCTCGTAAAATTAGGTGCGGCGCTTGAAAATCCCCGAGCTGACATTTCTGTCTGGCCCAGCAAAGAAAATAAATTAGTTGTCTGGGGGTTTAGAACACGTTCTGTCGGCACCCTTCTCCCCAGCCTTTGTGTAGAGGCCATGGCGGCAGGGAGTGTGCTGATAACTTTTGGAGGAAAAAGCCTTGCGGTACTGTTTGGCAATAAGGCGTATTTTATTGATCACTCTTTTTTGATAAAAACAATCCTGCCCAAGCTCTCAGCAATAAAAGATCAACAAAACGACAGGATACTGTGTCTGATGCGTTATATGTCGCTCTTAAACACCGCGAGACAGATGCGTACCCATGGCAGAGGGGGAACTCTGCTTGTGGTACCTGAGAATAGCGAATGGAAACGCTCCATTGATGTTCCTGTCCCCTATACCGGCGGGGGAGACTTTCTTGAAAGTGATTACGATGTGACTAAAAAACCTTCCTTGACAACCATTGTTAAAAATTTCTTCGGCACATCATCCCACAGTAAAACAATTGCTGAAAGGGATAATCTTGAACGCCTGGGGCGCCAGTTGGACCAGCAGTGCAAACATATCGCCAGACTGACTGCTGTAGATGGCGCACTGGTCATGTCTTTTGACCGATTTGTCTATTGCTTTGGTGCAAAGATAACTCCCGCCCCAAACGAGACTCCCCCGGCACGTATACGCGTATATAAACCGGTTGAGGAAGACAACGGCACAACGGTAAATCTCATGGATCTGGGAGGAACCAGACACCAGTCAGCAGCCCATTTTGCCAATGCTCAACCAGGGGCAGTTGCCGTTGTTGTATCCCAGGATGGCCATGTTTCCTTTATATCCTCTGATCCAGACACCAGAGATCTCATCGTTATTCAACATGCAGAACTGGCTGTTATTCCTGAAGGGCTGGGAGCCGCT
>JALNVI010000060.1 GCA_023231425.1 Desulforhopalus sp.
AAAGGAATATGATTCTTGTAATGCTCAGGGCACAGCGGCTGTCAGACGGGAATTTACAGAAAAGGTCACCCAAAAAGCATTGAAGCATTGCAGGCCGTACGAAAGAGGCTCCGACCTGGAGGGTCAGCTGAGACTGTAAAATGTCGATTTACCTCTGCAAAAAAAACATTTGTCAGGCAAAGGTCTATGACTGGATTGACAAAGACAATCAAAAGGAGGAAAACTCTACACGTATCTGCAGGGTATGGTAAACGTCGCTGGAAAGGCGGTAAATGCAGACGAAGCGCAAGGATAAGGCTGCCTTGGTGATAAATGGGGACCTTGAATAAATTCATGCTCTCTTCTTTTTGAGTGATATCTGCATATACTATGCGTAAAGAGAGCAAACAAAAGGGGATCTTGAATAATCTGTTTTTTCGCCCATCTTCTTCAGTATATATAAACAATATTTCTGCGAAACAATATCCCTGCGGTAAATTTTCTTCTGTGCCTCGAATATGAACGAAATACAATATTATTCAAGGTCTCATTATGGCTTCGTTAAGGATAATCAATGTCGAAAAATTTATATATTACTGCGCTGGAACCTAACAGTGGCATCTCTCTGGTGGCCCTTGGAGTGATGGAGTTTCTCGTACGAAACCTGGGACGTGTCGCTGTTTTCCGTCCGATAATCAACACGGAATATGGTACCGATGGGGAAGATAATATTCTCCATTTGCTCTCAACGTATTACAATCTTGATATTGAGTATCGTCGGATGTATGCCTATACCTTTGACGAAGCTCGGACACTCGTTGCGGATAAAAAAAATGACAAACTCCTTGAGGGGGTTCTTGAACGCTATAAAAATCTGGAAGACGAGTTTGATTTCGTCCTCTGCCTGGGTACAGATTTTGCCAGCGACTCGGCAGCCTTTGAGTTTGAACTCAACGTTGAAATTGCCAACAATCTGAATTGCCCGGTGTTGATGCTTACTAATGCGCACCAGGGATCTGTTGAAGGTGTTGTTCAGTCGTGCCGGTTTGCTCTGGAATCTTTCGCGGAAAAAGGGTCGAAAATTCTGGCGCTCATCGTCAACAGAACTCCGACCAGCCTGCAGCAGGATATGTTGCAGGCTCTTCAGGACAGGTTGCAGAATCAAATAGAGCTGATCTATTCGATCCCTTTTGAAGAGGCCCTTGACCGACCGACAATGGCTGAGATTGCCAGGGCGCTGGACGCGACAGTAATCTATGGCAGCCAGCTGTTGAATAAACCGGTGTCCCGTTTTGTTATCGCGGCAATGAACTTAAAAAATTTATTGCCAACAATCGAGAACGATAATCTCATTATCACCACGGTTGACCGGGTTGATGTTATTCTCGGCATGCTGGCCGCATCCCGGTCGTCAAACATGCCCAATATCGGCGGCATGGTCCTTACCAGATATCTGGAACCTGACGAAAGTCTGCGCAATCTTCTCCTCGGGACTGACGACCTGGTACCTATCCTTAGCGTGAAGGAGGATACCTTTACCACAGCGACGAAGATAACCGCTATTCACAACTCTATCAGCCCTGATTCGACACTGAAAATCGCCTCTGGCCTGGGGCTGTTTGAGTCCAGTGTGAATACGACGGAGCTAAGAAAAAAAATTGTTGGGTACAGTTTACTGTTTACCACCCCGAAGATGTTCGAATTTAGTCTGGTCAAGCGTGCCCGCGCTTTTAAACAGACGATAGTATTGCCTGAAGGGGAAGATGAGCGGATATTGCGGGCGGCGGAAATCCTTATTCATCGGGAGGTGGTGGAGATTATCCTGCTTGGGAGGGTTCATGCGATCAAAAGCAAGATTTTAAGTCTTGGTCTGGCTCTTGAGGGTGTTAAAATTATTGATCCGGTAGATTCGGATCTTCTTGATGACTATGCTGCAACCTATTTTGCACTGAGAAAACATAAGGGGATTACGCCGGATAATGCCCGGGATGTGATGTCAGCCGTCAATTACTTCGGGACCATGATGGTTTATAAAGGGGATGCGGACGGCATGGTGTCTGGTGCGGTTCACTCTACACTTAACACGGTGCGGCCTTCTCTTGAATTTGTAAAAACGAAACCCGGCAGCACAATTATGTCGTCAGTGTTTTTCATGTGTCTTGATGACCGGGTGCTGGCGTACGGTGACTGTGCCGTTAATCCCCGGCCGACAGCAGAACAGCTTGCTGAGATAGCAATTGAATCTGCAAAAACAGCTGTGCTGTTCGGAATAAGACCTTATGTCGCCATGCTGTCCTACTCTTCCGGAACATCCGGTATTGGCGAAGAGGTTGAGAAAGTTAAAAAGGCAACAGCGATTGCTCACAAGCTGGCGCCTGATCTGTTGCTTGAAGGGCCTATTCAGTATGATGCAGCGGTTGACCCCATAGTTGCCAAAACGAAAATGCCGCACAGTAAAGTGGCCGGAAAGGCGACTGTCTTTATCTTTCCTGATCTCAATACCGGCAACAATACCTATAAAGCTGTGCAGCGTTCGGCCGGTGCTGTGGCTATCGGTCCTATTATGCAGGGCCTGAATAAACCGGTAAACGACCTCAGCCGTGGCTGTGTAGTCACAGACATCGTGAACACCGTGGCAATTACTGCTATTCAGGCTCAGGCGGAGAAAAAATTGATCTAACTTACAGGGAAGATCGAAATAACCAGTCTTTTGCCTCTCTTCTTCGTTACAGTCAAAAAATTATCCTCGGAGGTAAGTGCCAGACTCCGATATCAAAGTTATGTCTGCGGTAAATTTTCCCCTGTGCCTTGAATATGAACGAAAAGCAAGGTTCTTCTTCAAGGGACACGGCAGGGTACCCTGTAATAATATCTTCACCTCGTTTTCTGCCTGGGTGCCTTGTCTCCTTTAGAGATAGATTCTACCACAGATCCAGGGGAATCAAACAACGGCAGTTGCTGTCCCCTGTGGTCACAGAGATGTGGTCTCAGCGGGCAGGTAGAAAATATCAGATTTTTTCTGCAGAAAACAATATATCTGTTGCAATCTGTAAATCTCTTTTAAAAATATGCCGGATAGAGACTTCATTTCTCTCCTGGCTATTCAAATGGCGTTGGTCAATGCGAGATGAAAACCACAGGATCCGATTGCTTTTCTCATAAAATCCCCTCTTCCTTCTCCTCAGACTGGCTCTCGTTTTTTCCTTTGCCAATTCTTGACAAAGACTGACCCTTACTTATTTTTCCCCCTGTTAATGGTGAAATGTTAAACAACTTATTGAATGAATCGGGCAGGAGGTTACATGAGTAAAATAGAGAAAGAAAATGATACTCCAGGGATGGAGCAGGCAAAGAGCGATCCGACGCAGGAAGGTGCGGAGCAACCGCTCACCGGTACTGCCGCAGAAGATGCTGGTGTAGAGGAACCTCTTGAATCGCAGCTGGCAAAGGCAAAAGAAGAGGTCGCCAGTCTCAAGGACAGGCTGTTGCGGTCGGCTGCAGAGAACGACAATTTTAAGAAACGTCTGGAGCGAGAGAAAATTGCCAGCCTGAAGTACGCCGGAGAGACAATCTTTCGCGAGATTCTGCCCTCAACAGACAATCTTGAACGGGCAGTCAGCCAGGGGACGGCGGAAGGTTTAGATGCGGAAACCAGACAGAAGGCGCTGATTGAGGGGGTGCAGATGACTCTCAAGAGCCTGATGGCAACCCTTGCCAAATTTGAGGTGAAGCCGATTGAAAGTGTTGGCAAACCCTTTGATCCTCAGCATCAGGAAGCACTGGTGATGGAGGCGAGCGAGACAGTCCCGGCACAGCATGTGGTCAATGAATATGAGAAGGGTTTCTGGTATAAAGATCGGCTGCTGCGTCCGGCAAAAGTTATTGTTTCTTCTGGTAAGGATAACGGTTGAGACCCGCTGGAAACAAGAGCTGCAGCCTTGACTTTAAGCGCAGAATGAGCACCTTTAATGCGTATTGAAATGGATAAATTTTTTATAACCAGTAAAATATAGGAGAAAAATTATGGGTAAAATTATTGGCATTGACCTCGGGACTACCAACTCCTGTGTGGCAATTATGGAAGGCGGTGAACCAAAAGTAATCGCCAACATTGAAGGAAATCGAACGACACCGTCTGTTGTCGCTTTCACAGATAATGGTGAACGTCTCGTTGGCCAGGTGGCAAAGCGTCAGGCTGTCACCAACCCGACCCGTACGCTCTATGCGGTAAAACGTCTTATCGGACGTCAGTTCAGTGACGCTGAGGTACAGCGTTCCATTGACATCAGCCCTTTCAAGATTGTTGAGGGTAAAAATGGTGCCGTAAATGTGGAAGTGGAAGGCAGGGATTATCGTCCTGCAGAAATTTCCGCCATGGTACTGGGCAAGATGAAGCAGACCGCTGAAGAGTATCTCGGTGAACCGGTAACCGAAGCAGTTGTTACCGTCCCTGCCTACTTCAACGATTCTCAGCGTCAGGCTACCAAAGACGCCGGGAAGATTGCAGGGCTGAACGTACAGAGGATTATCAACGAACCGACCGCAGCTTCTCTGGCTTATGGGCTTGATAAGAAAGGTGAAGAGAAAATCGCTGTATTTGACCTCGGTGGTGGTACCTTCGATGTCTCTATCCTTGAGATTGGCGACGGTGTGTTTGAAGTAAAATCTACCAACGGTGATACATTCCTTGGTGGTGAAGACTTCGATATGCGTATCGTCAACTGGATGGCAGACGAGTTCAAACGTCAGCAGGGCATTGACCTGCGCGGTGACAAGATGGCACTGCAGCGGCTGAAAGAAGAGGCTGAAAAGGCCAAGATGGAACTTTCTTCCACTAAAGAGACCGACATCAACCTGCCGTTTATCACCGCAGACGCATCCGGCCCGAAACACTTGAACCTCAAGCTGTCTCGTGCCAAACTTGAAACCCTCGTAGAGGATCTTATTGAGCGGACCGTCGGTCCCTGTAAAACTGCGTTGAAAGACGCCGGGCTCTCCCCCTCAGAAATCAATGAGGTTATCCTCGTTGGTGGTATGAGCCGGATGCCTAAAGTTCAGGAAAAAGTAAAAGAGATCTTCGGCAAAGACCCGCATAAAGGTGTAAATCCTGACGAAGTTGTAGCTATCGGTGCTGCAATTCAGGGTGGGGTCCTTCAGGGCGACGTCAAAGACGTTTTGCTCCTCGACGTTACACCTCTGTCTCTTGGTATTGAAACCCTCGGCGGTGTGACCACCAAGCTGATTGAGAAAAACACCACTGTTCCGACCAAGAAAAGTCAGGTCTTCTCTACTGCTGCGGATAACCAGCCGACTGTTTCTATTCATGTGCTTCAGGGTGAGCGTGAAATGGCACAGGATAACAAAACGATCGGTCGTTTTGACCTTTCTGATATCCCGTCGGCACCGCGTGGAGTCCCGCAGGTTGAGGTGACTTTTGACCTCGATGCCAACGGTATTCTGTCGGTCTCCGCCAAGGATCTCGGCACCGGAAAAGAGCAATCGATCAAGATCACTGCTTCCTCTGGCCTTACCAAAGAAGAGATCGACCGGATGACGAAGGATGCTGAACTGCATGCAGATGAAGATAAGAAACACAAAGAGCTGGTTGAGGCACGGAATAACGCTGACGCTCTGGTTCACGCAACTGAGAAAAGCATGAAGGACCTTGGTGACAAGGTGGATGCTGATACCAAAGCCAATGTTGACCGTGAGATTGAGAATGTCAAAAAGGTAAAAGATGGTGATGACCTGGCGGCTATTACTGCCGCAGTTGAATCTCTGACTCAGGCCTCTCACAAACTGGCTGAAATGATGTATAAAAAGGCCTCTCAGGATGACCCTGAAGGTGGCGCAGGTGCCGCTGGTGGTGACGCTGGCAAGAAAGGCGGAGACGATGATGTCGTAGACGCCGATTTTGAAGAGGTGAAGTAACAGGTCGCCTGAGCAATCAGGATTGACGAGACGGAGCGGGAAGAGTAATCTTCCCGCTCCGTTTTTTTATTTTTACTGCAATTAAATGCGTCCCTCAGACGACGCTTTCTTTTCAGGGAACATCGAACAACCAGTCTTTCGCTTATTTTCTTCGTTACAGCCAAAAATTTATCCTCGGAGTATCAAAGTTATGCCTGTGGTAAATTTTCTTCTGTGCCTGGAATATGAACGAAATACAAGGTTCTTCAATGGGTCCTCTATTCATCAAAAAAAATACCATGAAAATACTCTCAGGAATACAGCCCTCTGGTCAGCTCCATCTCGGTAACTACTTCGGTATGATCAAGCCCATGCTCGCTATGCAGGAGGGCAACGACTACTACGTCTTTATCGCTAACTACCATGCTATGACTTCTGTCCATGATGGCGGGAAGCTGGCGCAGGGGACCCTCGATGTGGCCTCCGATTTTCTCGCCATGGGGCTTGATCCCGAGCGCTGTATCTTCTGGGCACAATCCGATATTCCGGAGGTGCAGGAACTTGCCTGGGTGCTCTCCACCATCACTCCCATGGGGTTGATTGAACGCTGCCACGGTTATAAAGACAAGGTGGCGAAGGGGATTGTGGCAAGCCATGGTCTGTTCTCTTATCCCGTGCTGATGGCCGCTGACATTCTCCTCTATCAGCCGGATATCGTTCCAGTGGGTAAAGATCAGAAACAGCATATTGAGGTGGCGCGAGATATTGCCACCAGGTTCAACAACCAGTTTGGGGAGACTTTCAAGCTGCCGGAGCCGGGGATCAGCGAAACAACCGCCATTGTTCCGGGGCTGGATGGCCAAAAAATGTCGAAATCCTACGGCAATACAATTCCAATTTTTCTTGAAGGCAAGCCGTTGAAAAAACGGGTAATGGCTATTGAAACGGATGCCACTCCGGTGGAAGATCCCAAAGACCCCGATACCTGCAATCTCTACGCGCTCCTGAAGCTTTTTGCGGCGCCGAAGCGTTTGCAGGAGATTCGCGACCTCTATCTCAATGGCGGGGCGGCCTATGGGTATCTGAAACTGGAGCTGCTTGAGTTGCTCAACGAGAAATTTGGTGTGGCGAGAGAGAAGAAAAAAGAGTTCCTGGCCGATCCGGGAGAAGTGCGCAATATCCTGAGGAAGGGTGCCGGGAAGGCACGGGAGAAGGGCCTGCCGATTCTTGAAGATGTCAGGCGGAAGGTGGGGATCACTTATTGATACTTCAGGAAACATCGAATAATCGTCCATCTCCTTTGTCACAGTCAAAAAAATATCCTCGGAGGTAAGTGCTATACTCCGATATCAACCAGGGCTGGAATAAATTTTCTCCTGTGCTTCGAATATGAACGAAATACAAGATTATTCAAGGTGCCCTTAAAAAGATAAAAAAGGCCGATTGCCAGGATGTTCTGGAAATCGGCCTTTTTATTGCGATGCCCTCTAAAGAAGATGACTTATTCGGCCAGTTCGCTGAAACGGCAGGTGAGAACCATGTCGCCATCTTCGAGATTGCTCTTCACCTTGTAGGGCAGAGACTTAAACAGATTGATCATGGCGCGGTTACCGGGGTTGGTGACGGCAATCAGTCCTGAGATGCCATTTTCCCTCGCCACTGCCGCCAGCTTTTTGATGAACAGTCGTCCCAGCCCTTTCCCTTGATACCCTTCGCTGATGGAAAAAGCCACTTCGGCCATGTTATGGGCCTCAATCTTGATAAACTCTCCCACACCAACTACCTTGCCGAAGCCCATTTCACCAGTAATGGCAACAAGGGTGAGGTCATTGATGTAATCGACATAACTCTGACTTTCAATCTCATCCGGTGCAAAAATCGTCTTGGGGCAGAAGAAACGTGACTCTACATCCTTTTCCGGCAAATTATAGTAGTGCTCCTGGATGCGCCGCTCATCCACTGGTTTTGCCGGGCGGATGAGGATCTGCTCCCCGTCACGCTCTATCGTCTCCTCAAGCTTGATGGGATAAACCGCCAGCGCTGCTTCACCGAGACTTCGCTCGCTGCCAATATAGCCCAGATCCTTGGCCCTTTCGAAGAGCTCTCCGCGGAAGTCCGGATGGGCAATGGAGATCATGGCGATAACCCGTTCCTGAATCGATTTCCCGAAGAGATTGATGGCTCCGTATTCGGTGATCACATAGTGCACATCGCCGCGTGGAACCACCGTCACCATGTCTTCCAGTTTTGGCACAATGTTGCTCACCAGCCCCTTTTCCGTGTGAGTGACGGAGAAGAGGAGGAGGATGGATTTTCCTCCCGGTGACTGACGCGCTCCACGGACAAAGTCCGGTATGCCTGAAACGCCTCCGAAGTGGGTTGCTGACGTCGCCTCGGCGGTTGTCTGACCTGTGAGGTCCATTGCCCGGGCGACGTTGATGGAGACCATGCGGTTGTGCTGGGAGATGATGAACGGGCTGTTGACGTAGTCTGAGGGGTGGAAGTCTACTGCAGGATTGTCGTTGAGAAATTCATACAGGTTAGCTGAGCCGATGGCCATGGAGGCGACCATCTTGCCCTCATTGAATCCCTTCTTCTTGTTGTTGATGTTGCCGGTGGAGTAGAGATGCATGATGTCGTCGATCATGAATTGAGAATGAACTCCAAGATCGTTCTTGTTGGAGAGCGCCTGCATGGTTACCTGCGACATTGCTGCGAGGCCGAGCTGCAGAGTGGCACCATCTTCAATCAGGCCCGCTACATATTTCCCCATTTCCTGGGCCTGCTCCCGTCCCTCAGTGGGCGGTTCCACGGCGATCAGATCCTCATCGTGTTCTACGATCCAGTCTACATCGTTCACATGGATGAAACTCTGTCCCATGATGCGCGGCATCTTGTTGTTGACCTGAACGATAACCATATCCGCTGAGCGGACCGCTGCCATGCTGATATCTACGGAAATTCCGAGGCTCATCCAGCCGAAGTCATCTGGAGGGGAAACCTGCACAATAGCTACATGCAGTGGCATGCGCCGACTGGTGAAGAGCATTGGTATATCCGACATGTTCATCGGCGTTATAAAACGCTGCTGACTGGCAATATTGCTGTCAACCGCGGCACCGAGGTAAAAGGAGCGGACATTGAGATTGGTGTCGTGGGTGCGGTCGGCAATGGCGGTGAGTGAGGCTGTTTCACGGCCGAACAGGCGGACTATTTCCAGACCACTGAAAGAGTTGGATTTCTCTACCAGAGTCGTAATCAGTTTTTGTGGTTCACCGCAGCCTGAGCCGATATACACTCGTTGTCCGGAGCGAATTTTGGAGACAGCACGTTCAGGACTGACTGATTTTTGGAGATATGCATCGGCCCAATAGATACCGCTGGAGAGATGTGACATGGTAGATCCTTCGGAAGGGTGAAGTGAAAAAAACGTCTTCTGCCGTTTGTTGTCGGCTGTCCGTTGTTTCTTGTGAAAAAGGGGTGCCTGGTGCATGTAGAAGAACGTCAAGGGACAATAATTCTAATGGAAATGTGACGGAAAAACAAATCTATTCCATCTTTTTTGAATGAGTGATAGGATATATCATCAAGTTTGATTTTAGCAGTTGAAGTAGAAGGTTGAATACAGTAAATTGGTTCGTAGTAAATGCAGGGTAAGCGACTTCAGAGGCATGGATTGTTACGAGAAAGTATCTTTCGACATAGCATTTTTCTGAACCAGTCCCGCTGGAGGGCATTTTTAATGCGCTTCAACCATCGGAAATGTTACGCCGTTACGTTTTCCGCTTCATGTTTTCTCTCTATCCACTTCCTGTTTTCTGTGTGTCGTCCCCGCTTTGCACGCTGTTTTGCGTGCTTTTCTCAAAACTTCTCAGTTAGCTCAGTTAGTTATACAGGCTTCTTCCGGTCGCAGTGTTCCGGAAAGGATCTGTGCATTTCATAGAGGAACGTCGCGAAGATCGTGTTCGTGACTGGTAACGGACGCCCATCTTTATGGATGAGGTGCCTATTTTATTGTCAGGGGCCCTGCGGCTCCATAAGTTTCAGGAAGGTTCACCATGAAAATCCATGAATACCAGGCAAAGGAACTCTTTCGCAAGTACAAGGTTCCTACCCTTGCGAGCGGAGTAGCGACAACTGTAGATGGCATTATAGCCGAAGCCGCCAAACTGAAACTCCCTGTGGCAGTGAAAGCACAAATCCACGCAGGTGGACGTGGGAAGGGTGGTGGTGTCAAACTTGCCAAAACTGCTGAAGACGTAAAAAAATATGCCAGTGAAATTCTCGGCATGACCCTCGTTACCAAACAGACCGGACCTGAAGGACGACTGGTGAAGACTGTACTCGTAGAGCAGGGCTGTGACATCGCCAAAGAGCTCTATCTCTCTTTCATCCCGGACCGTGCTACCGCTACCGTTACCATTATTGCCTCCGAAGCTGGCGGGATGGACATTGAAGAAGTGGCTGCAAAAACTCCGGAAAAAATTATTACGGTTCAGATCAATCCCACCACTGGAATCAAGGGCTATCATCTTAATCAGGTTGCTTTTGGCCTGAACATGCCGAAAGAGGTTCTCAAAGAGTTTGCAGGCGTTCTCAGAGGACTCTATCAACTCTTTATCGATTATGACTGTTCCATGGTTGAGATCAACCCGCTGGTTATCACTGGCGACAATCACATTATTGCCCTTGATGCCAAGGTAGATGTCGACTCCAACTCCCTCTTCCGCCACCCTGATATCGTTGCCTTTCATGATGCCAACGAAGATGATCCGCTTGAAGCAGCTGCTGCCAAATTTAACCTCAACTACATCAACCTCGACGGGAACGTCGGGAACATGGTTAATGGCGCGGGTCTGGCCATGGCCACCATGGACATCATCAAGCAGGTGGGTGCTGAACCTGCAAACTTCCTTGATGTCGGAGGCGGAGCTGATGCTGAAATGGTTGAAAACGGTTTCAAGATTATCCTCAGTGACAAGAAAGTGAAGGGTATTCTCATCAACATCTTCGGCGGTATTCTTCGTTGTGATGTTCTCGCTCAGGGTGTGGTACAGGCTGCCAAGGCTGTCAACCTCTCTCTGCCTGTGGTTGTACGCATGGAAGGAACAAACGTAGAAGAGGGCCGGAGAATTCTCAAAGAGTCCGGCCTCACTCTTATTACGGCCAAAAACCTTGCCGATGCTGCCGAGAAGGTTGCTGAGATTGTAAAGTAAGATTTACATAAAATCGTTAATTCAACATAGTAGAGGTTCACAATGAGCGTTTTTCTCGATAAAAATACCCGTCTGCTTGTTCAAGGGATTACAGGAAAGGAAGGACAGTTCCACACCCGTCAGTGCGTTGCCTACGGCACCAACGTCGTTGCCGGGATGACTCCCGGGAAGGGTGGTCAGAAGATGGATGGTATCCCCGTCTATAATTCTGTGCGCGAAGCAACTGAGGCCACGAAACCCAATGCTTCCATGATTCTCGTTCCACCCCCGTTTGCAGCTGACGCTATCCTTGAAGCAATTGATTCTGATATCGAACTGATTGTCTGTATCACCGAAGGTATTCCGGTAATGGACATGATGAGAGTGAAAAACTATCTCGCCCAGAAACCGCAGTGTCGCCTTGTCGGTCCAAACTGCCCGGGTCTGATGACTCCAGGTGAGTGCAAAATCGGTATTATGCCGAACAGCATGGGAAAAGCAGGCGGCCCGGTTGGCGTTATTTCCCGTTCCGGTACCCTTACCTATGAAGTAATGCATCAGCTGACAGAAGTCGGCCTCGGCCAGACTACCTGTATCGGTATTGGTGGTGACCCGATCAACGGTACCAACTTCATTGATTGCCTCTCTGCTTTCAACCAGGATCCCGCAACCAAAGCTGTTGTTATGGTTGGCGAGATTGGCGGGAATGCTGAAGAAGACGCCTGTGCATTTATCAAGGCCAATATGGATATGCCGGTGGTTGGCTTTATTGCTGGTCTCACCGCTCCTCCAGGCCGCCGTATGGGCCATGCCGGTGCCATTGTTTCCGGTGGTAAAGGGACAGCTGAAGCGAAGATCGAAGCCATGAAGGCTGCGGGTGTTCATCATTGCGACAACCTTGGTAAGATCGGTGAATTGGCCAAGAAAGTATTTTAAGGTGAAGCCATGAGACAGCAGGGGGGGTACAGTTCCCCTGTGTAGAGGTTTTGAGAGCAGAGCCTTTACAATGTTACAGGCGGTTGCAGAGCAGATCTACAGCCGCCCTCAGACCCTGAAAAAAAGTACCAAGGAGATATTAATGAGTACAACTCAGGAAAAAATCGCAGAGCTGAAGGAAAAAAGAGCCGCGGCTCTTCTCGGCGGCGGTCAGGCCAAGATTGATAAAATCCACGCCAAGGGAAAGAAAACTGCGCGTGAACGGATTAACCAGCTGGCAGATCCCGGGACCTTTGAAGAATATGATGCCTTTAAACTTCACCGCTGCCATAACTTTGGAATGGAAAAGAACCAGTTCCTTGGTGACGGTATTGTTACCGGTATCTGCAAAGTTAATGGCCGTTCGGTCTATATCTATGCCCAGGACTTCTCAGTCCTTGCCGGTTCACTCTCTGAAACGCTCGCGGAGAAGATTGTCAAGCTGCAGGACCTGAGCATGAGAAACGGGATTCCGATCGTTGGGCTCAACGACTCCGGCGGTGCCCGTATTCAGGAAGGAATTGAAGCACTGCGTGGCTATACCGATATTTTCACACGTAATGTTCTCGCTTCAGGTGTAGTTCCGCAGATTTCAGGCGTTTTCGGGCCGTGTGCCGGTGGTGCAGTATACTCTCCCGCGCTTACTGACTTTGTTATTCAGGTTAACCTTCAGAGCTATATGTTCCTTACCGGGCCGAAGGTTGTTAAGGCCGTGCTCAATGAGGATGTAACGGTTGAAGAGCTCGGTGGTGCATCCATGCATACGACGACCTCTGGTGTCACCGACTATGGTGCTCCAACCGAGGACGACGCCATTGAATACATCAAAGGATTGCTCTCCTTCTGGCCGCAGAACAATATGGAAGATTCTCCGGTAGTTGAAACGGCAGATCCCTCCTCCCGTCGTTCGGAAGAGCTCAATACGATTATTCCTGATAACCCCAACGCGCCCTACGACATCAAAGATGTTATTCGCTCCACTGTTGATGACGGGTACTTCCTTGAAACCAAAGAGGCTTATGCGCCGAATGTTGTGGTTGGTTTTGGCCGCTATGGTGGAAAATCCGTAGGTATCGTTGCCAATCAGCCTGCGTATTATGCAGGGGTTCTAGACATTAATGCCTCCTGGAAAGCTGCTCGTTTTGTCCGTTTCTGTGACTGTTTTAATATTCCGATTATTACTTTTGTTGACGTTCCTGGTTTCCTCCCTGGAAAAGAGCAGGAATTTGGCGGGGTTATCCGCAGCGGTGCCAAACTGATGTTTGCCTTTGCTGAGGCTACTGTGCCCAAGATTACCATTATTACCCGGAAATCTTACGGTGGTGCCTACTGCGTCATGTCCTCCAAACATCTGCGCTGTGATGTCAATTTCGCATGGCCGACAGGTGAGATCGCAGTTATGGGCGCCAAAGGGGCTGTTGAGGTCCTTTATGCCCGCGGTGCGAAAGATGAAGCTGATCCGGCTGCATATCTCGCTGAGAAGCAAGAGGAGTATAACAAACAGTTCTCTAACCCGTATCGGGCTGCGGAACGCGGTTATATTGATGACGTCATTGAACCGGCAGAGACTCGTAAGCGTATTATTGATGCTCTTGATTCGCTTAAGAACAAACGTGACGATACTCCCATGAAGAAACATGGAAACATCCCGCTGTAAGGGGTTTCACAATAATTCAAGGGAGACCAGATATGAAAAAAAATGCACGAATGAAGATGGCAGCGGCGATGGCTGCTGTCAACGCCTATCTCGAGCAGGAGGCTGAGGCCTTTCGCCTGGAGCAGGAAGCTGCGGCCTCACGGGCATACACAGGACCTGATCTCTGGGCTGTGAGTGGACGACAGCATCTTATGAGCATGCGTAATATGGTACAGAGACGCCTGTTCAAGTGAGCCATGACAGAGTTTATATTATTATTATATAAAGGAGATTTACCATGAGCGACCAAGTAAAACAGACCGCTATGAATTATGATATTGACCGTCCTGCTGCTGAGAATCCGATAAAAATTCAGGATCTCTCTTTGCGTGATGGCCATCAGTCTCTCTTCGCCACCCGCGGGCGGACTGAGGATATGATTCCTGTTGCCGAAAAGATGGATGAAGTCGGCTTCTGGGCCATGGAAGTATGGGGTGGTGCAACGTTCGACACTATGCACCGTTTCCTCAATGAAGACCCGTGGGAACGTCTGCGGACTCTTAAGCGCTACATTAAAAAGACCCCGTTTTCCATGTTGCTTCGTGCGCAAAACCTCGTTGGTTATCGCAACTACGCCGATGACCTCGCCGAGGCCTTTGTTGATCGGGCAGCCGAAAACGGTATGGATATTTTCCGTACCTTTGACGCACTGAACGACTATCGGAACTTTGAGACCGTTGTAAAAGGTATCAAAAAAGCCGGTAAACACTTCCAGGGTTGTATTTGCTACACCCTGACCGAGCCGCGTCTTGGTGGTACAGTTTATAACCACGACTACTACATCAACAAAGCCAAGGCCCTGAAAGATATGGGTGCAGACTCTATCTGCCTGAAGGATATGGCTGGTCTGATGGCTCCGTATGATGCTTATGATCTGATCACGACCATTAAGAAAGAAGTCCCTGGTGTACCGATTCACCTCCATTCTCACTTCACCTCCGGGATGTCTTCCATGACAACCCTGAAGGCTATTGAGGCTGGTTGTGATATCGTTGATACCTGTATGAGCCCCTACGCGTTTCGGACCTCTCATGCAGCCGTTGAACCTTTGGTCATGTCACTGCTCGGGACCAACCGCGACACCGGTTTTGATATTAAGAAACTTGCTGAGATCAACGAGATCCTTGAAAGAGAGGTTATGCCGAAATACAAGCATCTCCTCAACGAACCCAAGATGTCTATCATCGACATCAACGTGCTTCTCCATCAGACTCCGGGTGGTATGCTGTCCAACCTGGTCAATCAGCTTCGCGAGATGGATGCGCTGGATCGTCTTGACGATGTTTTCAAAGAGTTGCCCCGTGTTCGGAAAGACCTTGGTTCCGTACCTCTTGTTACTCCTACTTCGCAGATTGTTGGTGTTCAAACCGTTAATAACGTCCTTAATGACAAAGACGGTGAGCGTTACACCATGATCACTGGCCAGGTCAAAGACCTCTGCTATGGTCTCTACGGGAAAACTGCTACGCCGATTGATCCCGAATTGCAGAAAAAAGCACTGGCTGGGTACGCACGTGGGGAGACTCCTATTACTGTACGTCCTGCTGAAGTTCTTGAGCCTGAACTTGAAAAAGCCAAGGCTGAAATTGGTGATCTCGCCAAAGATATGGACGACCTCATTATTTACGCTCAATTTCCGGTTACCGGGAAGAAATACCTGCAGTGGAAATATGGTATAGTTCCTCCGCCGGACAGCGTAAGAGCAATCACCATGGAAGAAGTGAAGAAAGCTGATGAACTGTTGAAAAAAGCCAAGGCTGGTGAGCTTATTGAGCCCAAAGAAGGAACTCCTGAGAAGAGTGCCAACGTCCGGACCTTCAACGTATTTATCGATGGTGAATACTTTGATGTTGATGTCGATCCTACCGGTGACGCCCCGATTATGGCTGCTCCTGCTGCTTCTGCTGCCGGCCCGGCTCGTCCTGCTGCCGCTCCTGCCGCTGCTGCTAAATCTGCACCCGCTGCACCCGCACCCGCCGCAGGCGGCGCAGGAGCTGTATGCGCACCTATGCCGGGGATGGTTATCTCCTACAGTGTAAAAGTAGGCGATGCTGTGAAAAAAGGTGATACTGTTGTTATCCTTGAAGCCATGAAGATGGAAAACGCGCTGAAAGCCACTTGTGACGGTACTGTGAAGAGCATTGATTCTGAATCTGGCGAATCTGTTCCGAAGGGAGCTGTTCTGGCTGTAATTGAATAAGGTCCTTCTCTTCAGGACACCGTTGTATGATTGATGTTGTTGCAGTGTAAAAGGGCCTGTTCCTTCTTTTGAGGGGCAGGTCCTTTTTTGTTTTCCTGAGGAGAACGGTGGAGGTAGATTTTCAATCAGAGGGGCGTGTCCGCCGTTTCTACCAGGACAACGCAGGGCACAGAAGGAACAATAATAACATTTTTGATGATGATGATGCGCGGGACTATGTCATCTATAAAAATATATCTAAAAATGATCGTCGGGAGAATAAAGGAGGGTGCCTTGTCCTTCTCTTTTTTTGCCTTCTTCCGATAAGTCTGGTTAAATTGTGCTTATGGTAATCTTTCGAGGTTTGAGAAAATTGCAGGGACCTCTGTTCTGTATGGCAGATTGGGAGGAGAAAACGTTTTTGACTTCAGCGAAGCAGAACCTCTCAAGATAAAAAAAAAGACGCTGGATTGATGGCCGAAGTTCTCAGATAAATGGAATTTATATATGAGGCAAAAAATGAAGGCAAGTATCAGTTATTGTACAAGATGAAACTACCTGCCAAAGGCAACCAGTCTGGCTGCCAGAATTGAGAAGGCTGCAGGTGTGAGCCCCGAGCTGATCCCCGGAGAGCGTGGTGCGTTCGAAGTGGTCATAGACGGTAAAATGATGTATTCCAAATTAGAGACAGGCAGCTTTCCCGACGAAGTAAAGCTGACCGATGAGATAGTTCGCGCCTCAGGCTCCAAATAGCAGGCAGCAGGAAACGTGAAAGACTCTACGGTTTCTGTTGAATGTAAAAAGGCTGACAGGTTAGATATCACCTGTCAGCCTTTTTTTATACCATCGCGGCGAAAAGATCAGATGGCAGCAAGTGCCGCATCATAGTTTGGTTCGTTGGCGATCTCCTGCACCTGCTCGGTGTATTTGATTTTCCCATCGGCATCAATAACGATTACCGCACGGGACAAAAGACCGGTGAGAATACCTTTAGTGAATTTCACTTTGTAGTCGTCGCCGAAGCTGGCGCGAAAAGTGGATGCGGTTTCAACGTCTTTAATTCCTTCAGCACCACAGAAGCGACCGAGAGCGAAAGGGAGGTCTGCGGAGACGCAGAGCACCCTGGCGTCTGGCTTGTCGGCTGCACGTTTGTTGAATTCACGTACGGAGGTGGCGCAGGTGGGGGTGTCAAGAGAGGGGAAGATGTTGAGGACGAGGGTGCTGCCTTTATAGTCGGCGAGGGTTGCTTCGCTGAGATCCGCTTTTACGAGAGTAAAAGCGGGAGCTTTACTGCCGACAGCGGGAAGTTCACCAACAGTTTCAAGAGCATTTTCTCCGAGGGTAAGCTTTGCCATGATATCTCCTTTGTAATGTTTTTTTTAATGTCTTTTTGTATAATATTCCCGATTCGATCGGGACTTCAGTATCCAGTATTCAACTGGTACCTCTCTTTTTCAGATTGTTGCTTCAACAACGTATAACACTAAAAATTATCCTTCGATTGTCAAGCTGAGAGGGGGCGTTACGCGTCTCTTTCTGTGGCCTCCCCCGCGGGCGGGGAGGGGCTGTCTTTAAAAAAAGATGCTGGAATTCCAGGAAGAATCAGGGGCTCAGGATGAAGGATCAGCAGCAGTTCCCGGAGCAAAATAACCTAAGATGCTGAAATAATTATTAAAAACCAAGAAAAGTTTACGAAGCCAATTTCTAACTGCTTGATTTTCCAGGATTCTTTCTTTTTTGCCTTTTATTG
>JALNVI010000061.1 GCA_023231425.1 Desulforhopalus sp.
AGAGGATGCCTGGGATAAGGTCAAACGCGGTGTCACTACCTGGCAGGAGGCCCTGCGGGTAACTTCAGAGTAACCCGGCCCTGTGCCGGCAGAGCCCGTGTGGAAAGAGCCCGCGGGGGAGGATATGTGATGGGAATTAAAGTAGTTGCACAAAACAAGAAAGCCTGGCATGAGTACCAGATCGACACAAAGTTCGAGGCGGGGATGGTGCTCTCTGGTCCGGAAGTAAAATCCCTGCGTGCCGGCAGGGCCAACCTGAAGGATGGCTATTGCAACGTTGATGATCGCGGTGAGATGATGATGTATAACGTCCACATTTCTCAATATGATTTTGCCACCCACAACCCCAATGAACCGCTGAGGGTGCGCAAGTTGCTGCTGAAGCGCCGGGAAATCAATAAATTAATCGGAAAATTACGGGAGAAGGGCCTTGCGCTTATCCCATTGAAGATATATTTTATTGAGAACGGCAAAGCTAAGGTTGAATTGGGCCTTGCCCGCGGGAAAAGGCTCTACGACAAGCGCGCCGCGCTGAAAGAAAAGCAGAGCGACCGCGATATGCAGCGCGAAGTGCGTCAGAAATATTAAGGATTGGGTATCGGAAGCCGATATGTGATCTTCGCGGAGAAGGGTGTTACCCAATCTTCACTTGAGTCAAACAAAATAATCATGGGGGCGAAACGGATTCGACGGGGATGTGTAAGCTCATCGTTGCATGCCGAGATTCTATCTTCTCGTTAAATGGTAGAACTTAATATAATCGCAGACGATTATAACTACGCTGTAGCTGCTTAAGAAGCAGTCATACAGCCGTCCCACCAGACTTCGCCCGTAAGTCTGGAATCGGGGCGTCGACTCAACGGGCTGGCTGTTTGACGGTTGTCTGTCTTTCAAACGGCGAGATTTAACAGGCTGGCTCCAGGAAATCTATGTTCCGATTGAGTTCTTGGAGTGAGATTAAAATTTGGAACTAAGCATGTAGATACGGGAGGGGAGCATTTTCGGACGGGGGTTCGACTCCCCCCGCCTCCACCATTTAATAGACGGATTCTATCCGTAGATACGGGAGATAAGCCATTGTGCTTATCTCCCGTTTTTTTTTACCATTTTGCAAAGGGGGTTCCAGGTCACCACGGATACAAGGGCAAAATTGCATCCCCCAGTGTAAAATCATCACGACGCTGGCTCCAGCAATATCCCACGTAAAAACAAGAACTGCTGATTTTTTGAAGCGAAAACTATCCTGACACACAGGGGGAACAAGGTTAATTTTCAGTTTTGATTAACTAGCTAATATTGCAAAAAAAATAATAACATGTTCTCGACAGCAGTAATTTTTGATATATTGTCATTCTGATTAAACTTTTAGTTCATGGGTGACCGGATGGCAGAAAAACCAACGTATGAAGAACTTGAACAACGGATTAAAGTGCTGGAAGAGATGAATCTTAATCTCAAAAGTTCCCAAAAAACTTTAAAAGAAAGTAAAGCGAAAATTGCCGAGCACAAAAAGGCAGAATCTGATTATAGAAATATATTTGAGATGGCTTCGGACATGCTCTGTGTAGCCAATTCAAGCGGAGAATACATCAAAGTAAGTCCTTCTTGCGAGAGAATCCTCGGCTACACCCCTGATGAAATCATGGATCAGGGCTGGGCCGGGCTTGTCCATCCGGATGATATCGAACCGACAAGAATCTGGGTTGAGAAGCAGCTGGAAGGGAGTGTTACTGCCGATTTTGTCAATCGGTATAGACACAAAGACGGCTCATACAAGTCGCTGGAATGGCGTGCAGCCTTCACCTCGGACGGCCATGTCTACGGAACGGCCCGAGATATCACTGAAAGCAAGCAGTCAGAGAATGAGTTAATAGCGTCAAAATCTTCTTTGGCTAACATCCTCAACAACATCGGTGACCCTGTATTCATCAAAGATGAACAACACAGGTTTATTGTCGTGAATGATGCTTTTTGCTCCATCTTTGGTCGAGTCAGGGAAGAGATAATTGGCAAAACATTAGGAGAAGAAGTCCCTCAAAACGAGCAGGATCATTTTCTGGAAATTGATAGACAGGTACTGGCGAATGGGAAAGAGAATTCATGTGAGGAAACGCTCACGGTTAAAGGATCAGAAAAATTAATTATTTTAACCAAAAAAACCAGATATATAGCCGAAAATGGTGATAAATACCTTGTTGGTGTGATTCGTGATATTACCGAACGGGAAACGTATGAGACTGCACTGCGACAGAGCGAAAAACGATATAGAGAGTTGTTTGAAAATGCCCCATTCCCCTATCAAAGCCTGGATGAAAATGGTTATCTCCTTGAAGCCAATAGAAGGTGGTTGGATCACTTGGGATACTTTCGAGATGAGGTTGTTGGTAAATCATTTGCTGATTTTTTACATCCTGATTGGCAAAGTCATTTCAGAGAAAACTTCCCTAAGTTTAAATCAGTTGGGGAGGTTCTCGGTATCGAGTTTCAGCTGAGGAAAAAGGATGGGACATATTTTTGGGTGTCATTTGATGGTAAAATTAACAGAGACCATAATGGAGACTTTATTCAAACACACTGTGTTTTTACTGATATCTCTGAACAAAAGAGACTTCAAAATAAAGTAACTATGCAGAATGAAGCCCTTAATCAATCTCAGAAATTGGAATCTGTTGGTCGATTGGCAGGAGGCATAGCTCACGATTTTAACAATATGCTCAGTATTATTCTCGGTTATACAGACTTGGCTTTGGGAAAATTAGAACCGAGTGATCCCTTATATGGCGATATGGAAGAGATTTACCAGGCTGGTATCCGTTCAGCAGACATGACACGGCAGTTACTGGCGTTTGCTCGACAACAAACGGTTGCCCCCAGGGTGCTTAATCTTAATGACAACATCGGTAGTATGATAAAGATGCTTCGTCACTTGATCGGTGAAGACATTGATTTTGCGTGGATACCTGGAACTGAACTCTGGTCAGTTAAAATTGATCCTTCTCAAATCGATCAAATCCTGGCAAATCTCTGTGTCAATGCCAGGGATGCAATAACTGACGTAGGTAAAGTTACTATCGAAACAAAAAATATTGCATTTGATGAAGACTACTGTGCAGATCACACAGGATTTCTTCCTGGTGAGTATATAATGCTTGTGGTAAGTGACGATGGTTGCGGAATAGCACCAGATGCTATGAATCATATTTTTGAGCCGTTCTTTACGACCAAAAAGAGTGGCCAGGGCACTGGACTTGGACTGGCCACTGTATATGGTATTGTCAAACAGAACAATGGGTTTATAAACGTCTACAGTGAATTAGAGAAGGGGACAACGATAAGGGTTTATTTCTCTCGGCATGTAGCACAAGCTATCGAAGTAAGAAACGAGACTGTCCAGGAAAACCCATTGAGCCAGGGAGAAACAATCCTCCTGGTTGAAGATGATGCTTCTATTTTGAATCTTGGTATAAGAATACTTGAAAATTTGGGGTATAATGTACTCTCAACCACGAGGTCAAAAGACGCTAAAAAAATGGCCGAGGAATACGATGGGCAGATCAACCTTTTGATAACAGATGTGGTTATGCCAGAGATGAATGGCCGGGAACTTTCTGAACAACTGCAACTCCTCTACCCCGAGCTCAAAATACTGTTCATGTCCGGGTACACTGCGAATGTCATAGCCCACCATGGTGTATTGGATGAAGGTATTTATTTCATATCAAAGCCGTTTTCTCCGAAAGACATAGCTCTTAAAATTAGAGAAGTATTGGATTGAGGCAGGGTGAAAAAAGTGGATGTTAAAGTCTGCTATCAATTTTATCATGAATAATGTTCTTGATAAAAACTTACTCCAGTTACAGTTGGGCTGTTAATGTTGCCAATTGCAACGTTCTGTTATTCATTCAAATTCCAAATTGAAGGTGTTTCCTGTAAAGCTCTGGTATGATATTCCCCTCCTGTATCAACCTGTCAGATTAAAGGTAGCCTAAATTGAATAGTACGTTTTTTTAGTGTGAGTTCACAATTTAAGCTCAACATCACCCAGGTGGCGACCAGAAGTTGTGCCCTCGGGTGTGGTGCTCACTACAATCCGGCAGCTTCCTCAGTCTCCGAGCATATTTAACGTGTACTCAGTGTCTGCGAATTTACGGCAGTTCGGGTTCCACCAGTCTCGCATCCTGACATTGCTGAAAAACCTTTGCATCACCACTCTGACCAGATTTCCGTAGTGACGCCCCTCTTTCCGCCATGGCATCATCTCAAGGGCCATGTCCTGCGTAGAGACAAGGTCTTCTCCATAACCTTTATCCACACGAGAGCAGCGATAAAGATAGTAGTACACAAATTCAGTTAGTTAATGGCGGTCATCGGGCCCTGAGTTCGACTCCCCGCCTCCACCATTTTGAAAAAGGAAACCCGCCTTTCTGGAGTAACTCTCCGGGAAGGCGGGTTTTCTTTTTCTCTACCGGGTATCTTGTATCTCTTTAACCCTGTTTATAACCTGATGCAGCCGGATTATGCCCGTCTGGGATACTTTCAGGGAAACTCCCTGGTGAGCCTTTAGGCGGCCCTCAAAAGAATGATAGAGGCGAAAATGGAAGACAGATGGTTATCCGTAGATGAAATTGGAGACTATCTCGGGATCAAGCGAGATACGGTCTCTAAATAGAGAAGTGAAAAAGGCCTGCCTGGCCATAAAATTGGCCGTCTGTGGAAATTTAAGAAAGATGAGGTCGATACCTGGGTCCGCAAAGGAAAAGCTGGCGAAGTGACTGAAGGAAAATAACAGAATCAGGAGTTTATAAATGAAAACCATTCGCAATGCGTGTCAATTACAGCCCAATGCTCTTGAAATCAATGTGGGAGATCAAATCGAGCAACTTGATCAAATCATCAACGATACCAATGGGCAGGAATATTACAAGAAAACGTTCATTACGGACGGAATGAAAACTCTCCTGTCGAAGGGGATGGCGCGTCTTGCCGGTAAATCGAACGATACCGTGTTTCACCTGAAACAGGCTATGGGTGGAGGGAAAACACACTTGATGGTTGGTTTTGGGCTCCTGGCAAAGGATTCAACACTCCGCGAGGCACAAACAGGTTCGATCCTGTACCAATCCGATTTTGGTTCAGCGAAAATTGCAGCGTTTAATGGACGCAATAATCCTGACACCTATTTTTGGGGTGAGATTGCCCGTCAGTTAGGCAAAGAGAGTCTCTTTAAAGAATATTGGGAGTCTGGTGCGAAAGCACCGGATGAAAAGGCGTGGGTAACGCTCTTCGATGGAGAAGAACCCGTTTTGATCCTTTTGGATGAGATGCCTCCCTATTTTCATTATTACAGCACGCAGGTTTTAGGCCATGGCACCATTGCCGACGTCATCACCCGGGCCTTTTCCAATATGCTGACAGCCGCGCAGAAAAAGAAAAATGTCGCTATTGTCGTGTCGGATTTAGAAGCCGCCTATGACACCGGTGGTAAATTAATTCAACGTGCGCTGGATGATGCCACCCAGGAACTGGGTCGCGCCGAGATCTCCATTACCCCGGTTAATCTGGAATCGAATGAAATCTATGAGATTCTGCGTAAGCGCCTTTTTTTATCCTTGCCGGATAACAGTGAAATTGCTGATGTGGCATCCGTCTATGCTGCCAGACTGGCCGAAGCGGCGAAGGCCAAAACAGTTGAGCGAAGTGCCGAAGCTCTGGCCAACGACATTGAATCAACGTATCCTTTCCACCCCAGCTTTAAAAGCATCGTTGCTCTCTTCAAGGAGAACGAAAAGTTTAAACAAACACGTGGTCTGATGGAGCTGGTTTCCCGCCTTCTGAAATCTGTCTGGGAGGGAAATGAAGATGTGTACCTGATTGGCGCACAGCATTTTGATCTGTCGATTTCTGAGGTCCGTGAAAAGCTGGCTGAAATCTCTGAGATGCGTGATGTTATTGCACGTGACTTATGGGATTCCACCGATAGCGCCCATGCGCAGATTATTGATATTGACAGCGGCAACCACTATGCCAAACAGGTCGGCACTCTGTTGTTGACGGCCAGCCTCTCTACTGCCGTTCATTCCGTAAGAGGCCTTACCGAAAGTGAAATGCTGGAATGCCTGATCGACCCCAACCATCAGGGAAGTGATTATCGAAACGCCTTTACTGAGCTGCAAAAAGCCGCATGGTACCTGCATCAAACCCAGGAGGGACGGACCTATTTCAGCCATCAGGAAAATTTAACCAAAAAGCTGCAGGGCTATGCCGACAAGGCTCCACAAAACAAGGTGGATGAACTCATTCGTCTTCGCCTGCAGGAGATGTACAACCCCGTCACCAGAGAGGCTTATGAAAAAGTACTTCCGCTACCGGAAATGGATGAGGCGGACGCGGTCCTGAAGACCGGGCGGGCACTTCTGATCATTAGTCCGGATGGGAAGACGCCTCCCGGCGTGGTCACCAATTTTTTCAAAGGAGTAGTGAATAAAAATAATGTGCTGGTTTTAACGGGAGACAAATCATCCATTGCCAGCATCGAAAAAGCCGCAAAGCATGTCTATGCCGTGACCAAAGCGGACCACGAAATTGCGGCCTCACACCCGCAGCGCAAAGAGCTCGACGAAAAGAAGGCACAATACGAGCAGGACTTCCAAACCACCGTACTTTCTGTTTTTGATAAACTGCTCTTCCCCGGCTCCAGCCAAAGCGAAGATGTGCTCCGTTCCAAAGCGCTGGACAGCACATACCCTTCCAATGAGCCCTACAATGGTGAACAGCAGGTGGTGAAAACACTGGCTGCGGATCCCATTAAACTCTACACGCAAATTGCTGAAAACTTTGATGCCCTCCGCGCCCGATCGGAGTCTCTGCTTTTTGGGGTTCAGGATGAAGTGCGTAAAACTGATCTGCTCGATAAAATGAAGCAGAAAACGCAGATGCCGTGGCTGCCGAGTCGTGGCTTTGACCAGCTTGCCATCGAAGCCTGTCAACGTGGCGCCTGGGAAGATTTGGGAAATGGTTATATAACCAAAAATCCAAAACCCAAAAAAACCGAGGTTCTCATCAGTGAAGACTCTGGTTCGGATGATTCCGGTACGGTACGTCTTAAAATTGATGTGGTAAACGCAGGTAACAGCCCGCGCATCCATTATAGCGAAGATGCAGAAGTGAGTGAAAAAAGCCCTGTGCTCAGTGACAACATGCTGGCCACCAACGCGCTGCGCGTTCAGTTCTTAGCTGTTGATCCTACGGGTAAAAACCTTACGGGAACGCCTGCAACATGGACAAACCACTTAACCGTGCGCAACCGATTTGATGAAGTTGCCCGCACCATCGAACTCTTTGTCGCACCGAAAGGGTCCATCAAATATACACTGGACGGCTCTGAGGCCAGGAATGGAACGGAGTACACCAGGCCGATTCAGATTTATGATCAAGAAATCACCGTCCATGTCTTTGCGGAATGTGATGGCCTGGAAAAAAAGAACAGCTTCACCTTTTCAAAATCCGGATCAAAAGAAGTACACATTGTAAAAGAAACTCCTGCAACGTGGTATAGCGCATCGCCTAAACGCCTCGACAGTTCTTCCAAAACGTACAAAGGACTGAAGATGGCGAAAGAGAAAAACATTGAATTTGAGCAGGTGACCTTGATGGTGGGATCTTCTCCGCAGGTCATTCATCTGTCGCTGGGGGAAATGAAGATCGATGCCGCGTTTCTTGAAACAGAGCTGGCGCATTTACAAACGCTGCTCAGTCCGGATGCCCCGGTCGTTATGAGCTTTAAGAAAGCCTGCACACCGACCGGATTTGACCTGGAACAATTTGCCAGGCAGCTCGGCATTGAAATCGCTCAGGGAGAGGTTGAGCAATAATGGACAAAACCGTTGATTTTGGCGCGTCTGCCGCCTTCGGAATGCACCACTTTTATGTGGAGATTCCCGTTGCGCCCCGCGAAGCCGTCTCTATCTATGAAGATTTTGGCTTTGACGGGGATGAAGCTCGAAGAGAAACCGTTGAATGCCGATTGATTCTGGCGCGCGAACTGTGGACCAGGGTCAGAGATGATGCCCGCCGCGATTTTAACGCCCGTCTGAAAATCAAAAAACAAAGCACTGGCAGCTGGAGCACCGGAACGGTGAAACTTGATCGCTTTCTGGGGCGGGAGCTCTGTGTACTCGGATGGGCAGCCGAATATGCTTCGCCTGCCGAATGCCCCATGATTTGCCAGAAATGGCTGGCACTGCGTCCCGAAGAACGGTGGTGGCTCTACAGCAAAACTGCCTCGGAGGCCGGACTGGATCATCAGATGCAACGCGGCTGGCGCAAAGCGCTCTACTGCGCGTTATCGGATGGAACCAGCATCAAGCTGGAACCGAAAAAAAAGCCCAAAACAAAAAAAAAGCAATCCAGCCAGGAAGAAGCACCCTCTCTTTTTGACTTTGTAGAAAAAGGAGATCTCTAATGGCCGAAACAATTCAACAGCTTGTTGCCAGGGGTGAAAGCATTGATTTGGAGTTCAAGACCTGCCGACATCAGCTCAATCGCGATGTGTATGAAACGGTCTGTGCCTTTCTCAATCGTTACGGAGGTACGCTTATTCTTGGCGTCACGGATCAGGGAAATATTCAGGGCATTGTCCCGGATGCACTGGAGCACATTCGGAAAGATTTTATAACGGCCATCAACAATCCTCAAAAATTATCGCCGCCCACCTATCTATCGATCAACAACGAGTTGATCGACGGCAAAAAAGTATTGCGCATTTATGTTCCCCAAAGCTCGCAGGTCCATCGTTGCAACGGCCGCATATATGACCGAAATGAGGACGGTGATCTCGATATCACCGACCAGACGGTACAGGTGGCTCAGCTCTACCAACGCAAACACTCCACCTACAGTGAAAATCGAATTTACCCCTGGATTCAGCCCGGGGATTTGAGGGAAGATCTGCTGGAGCGTTGCCGGAAATATGTGCGCATTAACAAACCCCAACATCCATGGATATTGATGGATGATGCAGACTTCATAAAAAGCGCCCAACTCTATCAGCCCCATCCGGAGACCGGAAAAATGGGCGTAACACTTGCCGGAGTAATGTTGCTGGGAAGTGACGACCTTATTCTCCAGGTATGCCCGTCTCATCGCACCGACCTCATCCTTCGCAAAGTGAATGTAGATCGTTATGATGATCGGGATCTGGTAACGACTAATCTGATCGAGAGCTACGACCGTATATTGGCTTTTGTACAAAAACATCTGGCGGATCCCTTTTATCTTGAAGGAATAGAACGCCGAA
Source organism: Desulforhopalus sp. (assembly GCA_023231425.1). Lineage (GTDB taxonomy): Bacteria > Desulfobacterota > Desulfobulbia > Desulfobulbales > Desulfocapsaceae > Desulforhopalus. Next base: position 9,296 of record JALNVI010000061.1, read on the forward strand.
GCCTTCGTGACGTGATTTTCAGGGAAGTCGCCTCAAACATGCTCATTCATCGCGAATACGCCAGTGGCGCCACCTCTCGGCTGATTATTGAATATGGTCGCGTGGTCACCGATAACCCCAGCCGTCCTCATGGGTTTGGCATCATGGATCCAAACACCTGCGTGCCCTATCAGAAAAACCCCGTGATCGGCCGTTTTTTCCGCCAGATTGATCGTGCGGACGAGCTGGGATCCGGTATGCGCAAAATGATGCTGTACGGAAAGCAATATGGCGGAGCCGACCCTCAGCTTATCGAGGGTGATAATTTCCGCATGATAATTTCTGTACCGGAGTTTAGTGAAAACCCTGTTTCTTCAGCCAAAATTCTCCCCACCGGACAAGTCACCGGACAAGTCACCGGACAAGTCACCGGACAAGTCACCGGACAAGTCAAAGCACTCATCGAGGTTATGAATCGGGGGGAGAGCTTCACCCGTGCGGAACTGATGCAAAAGCTCTCGCTAAAACACCGCGAGACCTTTTCTGATAACTATTTAAAGCCTGCTCTTCAGGCTGGCTGGGTGGAAATGACCATCCCCGAAAAACCCAACAGCCGCCTGCAGCAATACCGCCTCACCCCCAACGGCAAAGAAATTTCAGGAGACCCGAACCATGCTTACCCCCTTTGAATGGAAAGAGAAACCCGCACTGATTGAACATCTTTTCCCGGTGCAGAAAATATCGTCGGAAAGCTATAAAGAGCAGATGGCGGGAGCCGGTAAGACACTGACCGCACTGGGGAGCTATTGGAAAGGGCGTAAACCGTTGATTTTGAATAAAGCCTGTATTCTTGGCTCCCTGCTGCCCACCACGGATAATCCGCTCAAGGATTTAGAGATCTTTGAACTGCTGATGGGCATGGACGGTATTGCGCTGGTCAAACGGCTTGGACGGATTAAGCCAGAGGCCATTGCCCGTCGACTGAAAGGCCTCGATACCGCCTGCTGGTTTACCACCAGAGAAGAGGCCGAGTTGCCTGAACAGACGCCGTTCGACATCAGGGATTATCCGGTTGAAGTGATGCACGCCGGGCAGATGCACACCGTTTTTCCCAGGCTGCTCTGGGAGGAGTCGGTTTCCGAAATAGATCGCCTGAACCTTGAAGCTAAAGCCTTACCCTTTCCTCGTTATCAGGAAAATGTGGCCAAAGCAAAACGCCCCGAAGAGTTGGGCGATCCGCTGTTTGATCATATTTGGCAACGCGTCAACCAACATCTGGGCACGACCGCCCACTCCATGCCGGAACTGGTAGAGCAGATGGGCATCGCCCGTTTTGGCCATCGGCCTAAGGTCGCGGACGTCTTTTCCGGATCCGGGCAAATTCCCTTTGAAGCCGCGCGGTTGGGGTGCGATGTCTATGCCTCCGACTTGAATCCGATTGCCTGTATGCTGACCTGGGGGGCATTTAATATTGTGGGAGCCTCTCCGGAAAAAAGGGCGGAAATTAATGCCGCGCAAAAGCAACTGGCCGAACAGGTGCAGACGGAAATTGATGCACTTGATATTGAAACCGATGGCAACGAGTGGCAAGCGAAGGTTTATCTCTACTGCGTCGAAGTCAAATGCCCGGAATCAGGGTGGATGGTCCCTGTAATTCCCAGTTTGATTATCAGTAAAGGCTACCAAGTGGTCGCTAAATTGATCCCGGTTCCTGCTGAAAAGCGCTACGACATCGATATCTGTCATGTCAATTCCTCCGAAGAGGTCGAAGCCGCCCAAACGGGTACGCTACAAAAGGGCGATTTGGTTCATTCCCCGGATGGAATTACTCAGCACCGTGTAAGCATCAAATCGATTCGCGGGGACTATAAAGAGGGCAAAGAGAACCGAAATCGCCTCCGACTGTGGGACAAGAGCGATTTTATCCCCCGTCCAGATGATATTTTTCAGGAGCGTCTCTACTGCGTGCAGTGGATGAAGCAGAAACTAAATGGGAAAAGATTTGATTATGAGTTCCGTTCCGTAACCGATGATGATTTGGCTCGGGAACAGAAGGTCATCGATTATGTGGGAGACCATCTGGAGGAGTGGCAGGATAATGGATATGTACCCGATATGGTGATTGAAAAAGGGGATGAAACTGAACGGCTCTATCGGGAACGCGGCTGGACTCATTGGCATCATTTGTTTAATCCGAGGCAGTTGTTGGTAGGAAGTTTATTTAATAAACTTTCGGGCTCAGAATTAAAGTTTGGTTTTTTTAGAATACTTAATCAGAGTTGCAGATTAAGTCGCTGGGACAATGCCTTGGGTTCTGATAAAGTTCAAGGTTGCTTTGATAATCAGGCATTAAATACTGTTTTTAATAATGGCACACGAACAGCATTTTTTGCATCAAATTTATTACTTGCTAAGTTCAAGAACTTTCCTGTTAGTAATGGATCACTTCGTGTCAACTCCCACTCCGCCCAAGACATCGAAGTCGAAAACGACATCTACATAACCGACCCTCCCTACGGCGATGCAGTCAAATATGAAGAGATTACCGAATTTTTTATCGCCTGGCTTCGCAAGAATCCACCCAAAGAATTCGCCCACTGGACGTGGGATAGCCGTCGTTCTCTCGCCATTAAAGGCGAAGACGAAGGATTCCGTCAGGGAATGGTGGTGGCCTATCGCAAGATGGCGCAAAAGATGCCGGACAATGGATTGCAGGTACTGATGTTTACCCACCAGAGCGGATCGATTTGGGCCGATATGGCCAATATTATCTGGGCCAGCGGCCTGCGGGTGACGGCGGCGTGGTATGTGGTGACTGAAACCGATTCGGCCTTGCGCCAGGGTTCCAACGTGAAAGGCACCATCATTCTGATTCTGCGTAAGCGACATGAGGAATTGGAAACCTTCCGCGATGATCTTGGCTGGGAGATTAAAGAGGCGGTTAAGGAGCAGGTGGAATCGCTGATTGGCCTGGATAAACAGGTGCGTGATCACGGTTCGGAAGGGCTCTATACCGATGCTGACCTGCAGATGGCCGGTTATGCCGCCGCGCTGAAGGTCTTAACCGCCTATTCCCGCATTGACGGCAAGGACATGGTGAGGGAAGCAGAGGCTCCTCGCCAAAAAGGTCAAAAAGGCCAAAAAACATTTGTCGATGATTTGATTGAATTTGCGGTGCAGACCGCCGTACAGTTTCTTGTTCCCGTTGGTTTTGAAAAAGAAGAATGGCAGAAACTGGAGCCGGTGGAACGATTTTACCTCAAGATGGCGGAGATGGAACATCAGGGGGGCAAAACGCTGGATAACTATCAGAACTTTGCCAAAGCCTTCAAGGTGTATCATTTTGATCAGTTGATGAGTGATGCGTCCAAAGCGAACTCGGCGCGCCTGAAGCTGTCGACTGAATGTAAAGGCGCTCTGATGTCCGGGGATGCGGAGATTGCGGGAACGCCGCTTCGAGCGTTGCTCTATGCCTTGTTTGAGCTCTCCAAAGAAGTCGAGGTGGATGATGTGCTGCTCCATCTGATGGAAAACTGCCCGAACTATCTTCCGAACAAACCCCTGCTGGCAAAAATGGCAGACTATCTTGCAGAAAAACGGGAAGGTCTGAAAACAACAAAAGCATTCAAACCCGACGTGGAAGCAAGCTGCGCTCGCGTGCTCGCAGAAGCTCTCAGGAATCAGAGGTTGTAAGCGATGGCTCTTCGGCGTTTTTCATCTCGAACGGAAAGACTGGATACGGAGTTTCTGGCTGCGTCACTCAAGGGGGCATCCAAATATTTCCGTATAGCGGGATATTTCAGGAGTTCCGTTTTCGAGCTGGTTGGTGAAGAAATTGCTCAAATTCCAGAGGTAAAAATCATCTGTAATTCCGAACTGGATCTGGCAGATTTTCAGGTGGCTGCCGGGCGGAATACGGCGTTAAAAGAACGTTGGAATGAAGTGGATGTCGCAGCTGAAGCGCTCCTGAAAAAGGAGCGGTATCAGCTCCTCGATCAGTTGTTGCGGTCCGGTAATGTAGAAATACGCGTTGTGCCGAAAGAACGCCTGTTTCTGCATGGTAAGGCTGGATCTCTTCATTATCCGGATGGAAGCCGGAAATCGTTTGTCGGTTCCGTAAACGAATCAAAGAGTGCCTTTGCTCACAATTATGAGCTGGTGTGGCAGGATGACGATGAAGCGAGTGCGGACTGGGTAGAAACAGAGTTTTGGGCGTTATGGAATGACGGTGTGCCTCTCCCGGAAGCTATTTTGGCGGAAATCAATCGTGTAGCGAACCGCCGGGAAGTCTCTGTAGAAGTTCTGAAGCCGGAAGAAGTTCCGGCCGCCGCCATGGCGGAATCTCCCATATATAGAGGTGGAGAGCAGCTGCAGCCGTGGCAGCGCTCCTTCGTCGCAATGTTTCTTGAACATCGAGAAATATACGGGAAAGCCCGGCTGTTACTGGCCGATGAGGTTGGTGTAGGGAAAACATTTTCAATGGCAACCAGTGCGCTGGTGAGTGCTCTGCTTGGGGATGGTCCTGTGCTTATTTTGGCACCTTCCACGTTAACTCTTCAGTGGCAGATTGAGATGATAGATAAACTGGGTATTCCCACAGCTGTCTGGTCTTCTCAAAAGAAGGTGTGGCTTGGGGTCGAGGGGCAGATTCTTTCACCACGAGGAGATGCTTCATCGATTAAAAAATGCCCTTACAAAATTGCCATAATTTCAACCGGCCTGATTATGCATCAATGTAAAAACGGCGTTTTTATCAAAGAAGCGGGGATGCTGCTCAAAAACAAATTCGGTATGGTCATCCTCGATGAGGCGCATAAGGCCCGTGCGAAAGGCGGGCCTGGCAATACAACATCTGAGCCTAACAACCTTCTCTCCTTTATGCAGCACATCGGCAGGCGTACACGGCATTTGATTTTAGGAACTGCAACCCCGATTCAGACAGCTGTTCGTGAGCTGTGGGATCTTTTGGGTATTCTCAACAGTGGTGCGGAGTTCGTTCTCGGAGATGCCTTGTCTCCGTGGCGGGATCATGAACAGGCAATTCCACTGATAACAGGTAAAGATCAGGTCACATCTGAGCAAGAGGTCTGGCGGTGGTTACGCAATCCTCTTCCGCCTGCAAATGAGCATTATATTGTTCAGCAGATTCGTGAGTATTTATCGATTGACGCTGCGTCATTCTTTTGTGGCTATCGATTTGAAGACCTGGACTACATGATTCAGGAAATGTGGCTTTCCGAGTGTCTTCTCCCCGGGTTCTTCAAGGAAAACAATCCGGTGTTGCGGCACACCGTGTTGAGAAAACGGAAGCAGCTTGAGGATGACGGCCTGTTGGAAAAAGTTGGGGTAAACACACATCCCGTTACCCGAAATCGTGCACAGTACCAGTCGCGTTTTGTTGGATTAGGACTGCCAACCAATACACCGTTCCAGGTCGCCTATGAGCAGGCGGAAAAGTTTAGCACACTGCTGCAATCCCGAACCAAAGCGGGCGGGTTCATGAAATCACTGATGTTGCAAAGGATATGTTCCAGTTTTGCATCCGGCCTGAAAACCGCACAGAAGATGCTCAAACATTCCATCTCGAATGAGGACGAGGATCGTATTGAAGAAGTTGAACATATCCTTTCTGAAATGACTCCTGCGGAAGTTTCCTGTCTCAAAGAAATAGAGACCCAACTTTCACGGGCCGAAGCCGTTGATTCCAAACTTAACACGGTGAAATGGTTCTTAACCGAATTCAGGACGGATGGAAAAACCTGGCTGGAACACGGGTGTATCATCTTCAGCCAGTACTATGACACGGTAGAATGGATAGCAGGAGAGCTGGCAAAATCATTGAAGGGCGAGGTTGTCTCTGTCTATGCCGGTGTTGGAAAAAGCGGACTCTTTCGAGGTGAACAGTTTAACCGCGTCGACCGTGAAGTGATCAAGGCTGCCGTGAGAACGCGTGAGATCAGACTGGTTGTGGCAACGGATGCAGCGTGCGAAGGATTAAATCTCCAGACGTTAGGAACGTTGATTAACATTGATCTGCCATGGAATCCCTCCCGCCTTGAGCAGAGGCTGGGGCGTATTAAGAGGTTCGGGCAGACCCGTACGTGTGTCGATATGCTCAATCTTGTCTACAGCGAAACTCAGGATGAAAAAGTGTACAACGTCTTGTCTGAACGCCTGCATGATACCTATAATATCTTTGGCAGCATCCCGGACACCATCGATGATGAATGGATTGATGATGAGGAAAAACTGAAAAAACGAATGAATGAATACATGCACGAAAGGAAAAAAGCTCAGGACGCTTTTTCTGTAAAATACCGTGAAACCATAGATCCTGAAGAACATTTATGGGAACGCTGTGCCTCCGTCTTATCCCGCCGTGACATTGTCAGCAAACTGAGTGAGCCCTGGTGAAATGGATGTATGGGGACCTTGACAACCAGTCTTTCGCCCATCTCTTTTGTACAGTCAAAAATTTATCTTCAGAAATAATACCATTTACATTTTGTATTGACCAGAGAGCGCGACCATCACCATTGATGAAAAAATCGGTACGGCGGCGGTTTCCCGTAATGTCGTTGTGTAGACAAGGCATCTGTAGCCGAGATGGGGTTTTCTTAAACGGGGTCATAACTTAATAGGATTGGTATAAGCGCCAGGCTCCAGGTAAGCGCCAGGCTCCAGGTAAGCGCCAGACTCCGTTATCAATCATGGCTGTAATACATTTCCTCCTGTGCCTCGAATATGAACGAATGCAGGATGTTTCAAGGTACCCAGATAACAAACAATGACAGGATCTTTCGATATGGCAGCATCAACCTTAAAACTGTTCCTCCCCCAGGGTGACCCAAAAGGTTTACGGACCGCAGAAGTCTCCAATTGGACCGGCAAGGCGATAGCTGCACCTCGATCGGAATTTAAAGAACTCCTGCAAAGAGATGAATTACAAAGTTCCGGAATATATTTTCTGCTCGGTACTGACCCTGAAACCGGGGGTGCGATGGTCTATATCGGTGAAGCAGAGGTAATTAAGGATAGAATTAAATGCCATACTGACAAGGATTTCTGGATACAAATTGTTGTCTTTGTCAGTAAAGATGAAAACCTCACTAAAGCCCATATCCGATATCTTGAAGGTAGACTTCTTGAAATCGCGAAAGATGTAGGAAGGGTAAAACTCTTCAATAGCCAATCAAGTGGTTCGAGGCTGCCTGAATCAGATCAGGCTGATATGGAAGTTTTTCTTTCTCTGGTCTGCCTGGTGCTTCCTGTGATGGGGTCCGATATGCTCACTCCTGTTAAAACGAGTGAGGTGAGCAAACAAAAAAAGAATACCTTATTTTGTGAAACCAAAGGACTGAAAGCTTCTGGAATGCGTACACCGAATGGTTTTGTTGTTTTCAAGGGATCACAAGCTGTCCTTACTGAACGACCTTCCGCGTCAAAAACACATCCTGGGTATATGGCCCAGAGAGCTAAGCTTATAGATAGTGGATCGCTCACACCACAAACAGATAATTTGGTTTTCACTGTAGATGTAGAATTTTCCAGCCCCAGTGCTGCTGGAGCGATCATTGTCGGCGGCGGCGCTGCTGGCCCAATGCTCTGGCGCGACAAAACAGGAAAGACGTTGAAGGAAATTGAACAGGAGATCTAGCTTGTATGTGGTTTCGCCGGGAAGTCTCTGCAGAAATTGCCAGGGTCCATGCAGAAAGTGAAGTTGAAAAGGACCGCCTTGTCAAAATGTCCATCATCCGAAGGCTGGGCATCGCCGTTTCAGATTGAATGTCATGTCTTTTACAGGTCTCTTAAGTTCTATGAGCCTTTGACCCCGCCAAATCGAACGGAATCACTGCGTATACAGCTATATTTCACCGGGATGGACTAAACTGTCACGGGTGAAGCATGTTATTTGTCGATAAATAACAGCATCTTGAGTACTCCACCCTGCCGGCTGATCGCCGACCACTTGCCACCAATGCGGAGGCAGATGATCTTGTTTTGTTTGGTGTAAAAATGGTGTAACAATTCACCTGCACCAACACCAACTAATGACCAATCAATTGTCCAGTTTATAGTACTAAAAACTGGACATTCACCGGTTGCGATGTTATTCTTTTTATTATGAATATATCTGATATAATAAGGTCTAAGGTGGCTAGATTCTCCAAAGGCTATGTCTTTACCTTTAATGATTTTGTCGACATGGTAGAGAGCAAGGAGGGCTTGATTAAAGCTTTGAATAGACTTGCTGCGTCTGGAGAAATCGCAAAACT
>JALNVI010000062.1 GCA_023231425.1 Desulforhopalus sp.
GTTTGCATCGCCGCTGGTGAGACATTGGCACGACAAAGACAAAAAGGGAGACAGGAGGCAGGAGACAGGAAAAAGGGAAAGGCAGAAACAAAAGGAACCACGAATGGACACGAATAAACACGAATAAACACGGATTATTACTCATTCGTAATCGCCCAAAAAGGCAAAAAGGGAGACGGGAGGCAGGAGGCAGGAAAAAGCAGGGCAACAAACTTGATGACGTTTGTTATGGGATAAGACGCCTGTTGTGCTAAAGAGTCCCTTGTAAAAGACGGAACGACAAAAGACTTTTTGCCAAAGGAAGGCTCGAATCATGCGAATAAGGGCAAAGCAAACAGCGGAAAAGCAATTTTTACCGCGAAGGACACGAAGGAACGCGAAGAGTAAAGATATAACAACAACAGCAAAGCCCTGTTTAGTTTTAAAATCTTTTTCTCAAAGGTTTTTGCTTTTTTTCGTGTGTTTTGTTGGCCATCCAGTCTTTCGCTTTCTCCCGTCTCCTTTTTTGCCTTTTTTGGCGATTACAAATGATTAATTATTCGTGTTTATTCGTGTCCATTCGTGGTTCCTTTTGCTTTTGCCTTCCTTCGCGTTCTTCGCGATAAAAATTGCCTTACCGTCTTTTGCTTTTTCCTTTCTCCCGTCTTTCGCTTTCTCCTGTCTCCCTTCTTATTCCCCGCTTCCCTCATAGGAGCCGGTGCGGTGGAAGAGAACTTTTCTGCAGATCGACCGGATTAACTGGGTATCACGGGATTCCAGTCCTCTCCGGGCGAAGAAATTTCGGAGATTCCCCATCTTTCGCTGTTGCTCCTCTTCATTGAGAAAGTCAATCTCGAACAATGCCTCTTCAAGGGAAGCGTACATGCTCTCCAGCTCCCGAGAGTTGGCCATGGTCGGGTTTGGTATTGTTGCCTTCGGCTCGTGGACCATGGTCTGGAAGAGCTCATAGCAGTGGATGGCCACTGCCTGAGCAAGGTTGAGGGAGGAGAAGTTGTCGGTTGGGATGGCGGAGGTTATCTGGCAGAGTTTCAAATCATCATTTGACAGACCGGAATCTTCCGGGCCGAAGAGAATTGCTACCCGGTTCTTCTCCATTTGCGGACGCAACCACTCCATAACCTGTTTAGGGCTGCGTTCCGCAAAGCGCTGCCGGCCACGCCGCGCCGTTGTCCCCACCACCAGATTGAAATCCTGGAGCGCCTCCGGGAGTGAGGCATAACACGGCATTGTTTCAAGCAGGTCTGAGGTGTTATGGGTGGCGGTCTTCGCCATTCTCTTTCGGTTCGGCATTTTGTCCCGGACAAGAATAACCGAGCTGATGCCGAAGTTGGCGGCCACCCGTACCGTGGAACCTATGTTTTCCGGAATCCGCGGGCGAACCAGAATAATACTTACGTCCTGCAATCCTGCCATTACTTCTCCTGCACTGGTTGAAAGGTGAGCTGCCGCCGGCTCATGCTGACGTTGGTGAGTTGGACCGTGAGCTGGTCTCCGAGCTGATACTCCTGTCGGGTGAGTTCCCCGTAAACCCGAAAATTCTGTTCATCAAAGAAAAAATAATCGTCGCCGAGCATCTCAAGCGGAATCGCGCCACTGACACAGGGGTCAAGAAGTTCCACAAAGAGTGTATTCTCTGAAACGCCGGAGATGATTGCCTTGAAGTGCTCTCCCATCTTGTCTTTCATGTAGGCCACTTTCAGGCGGTCATTCATATCCCGTTCGGCATCAACGGCCACACGCTCCCGCTGGGAAAGAAACGTTGCTGCTTCTCTGGTCGGGGCGGGGGAAAACTTCTGCTTTCGGCTCTTTTTACCGCCAGCCTCGAATATCGCAGAGAGCATGCGATGGACGATGAGGTCAGGATAGCGCCGGATAGGCGAGGTAAAATGGGTGTAGGCGGTAGATGCGAGTCCGAAGTGGCCGCTTTCTTCAGTCGAGTATTGTGCCTGGGTAAGGCTGCGCAGGAGCAGGTTATTTATGATATATTCGTATTTCCCGCCCTTGAAACGGTCGAGTACGATTGAAAACCACTGCGGTTCCTTGTTGAATTTCGGCAACTGTTCTCCGAGCCGACTGGCGAACTGCACAAAAGCTTTAATTTTTGTTGCATCCGGTTTTTCATGGATACGAAAGAGCGGATGGGTGATTCGAGAGGTAAGATGCTGGGCCACTGCTTCGTTGGCAATCAGCATGAATTCTTCAATCAGCCGGTGTGCCTCGTTGCGTTGCGCCGGTTCAATGGAGGCGACCCCGCCTTTCTCGTCGAGAAGATAGACTGGTTCACGCAGATTGAAGTCGATTGCGCCGCGGGCAAAGCGTTTCCCCCGCAGGAGCTTCGCCAGTTCCCGTGCCTGCTGGAGCATGGGCAGGAAGGGGGCATCTTCCTCCGGTGCAGCCCCCGCAAGCAGCTGCCATACCCGGTCGTAGGTGTAGCGTCGTTTACTGAGAATGACGGAACGGTAGAATTTTGCGTTGATCATCTTGCCGTCAGCGTCAAATTCCATCTCGGCGGTCATGGTGAGACGGTCCTCAAGGGGAACGAGGGAACAGAGATTGTTGGAGAGCTCCTCGGGGAGCATGGGAATGACCCGGCCGGGGAAATAGACAGATGTCCCACGTTCGTAGGCCTCGTTATCCAGTGCGTTGCCGGGCGTGACATAGTGGCTTACATCGGCGATGGAGACGAAAAGGCGGGTTCCTTTTTCGCTTTTTTCCACGCAGATGGCGTCATCAAAATCTTTTGCGGTGGCCCCGTCAATGGTAACGTGCATGGTGTGGCGCAGATCAATACGCCCCTCAAACTCTGCTTCACTGATTGTCTGGCTTTTTGCACGGGTGATGGCGGCATCAGAAAATTCGTGGGGCAGCTCGAACTTTTCAATGGCCAGTTGCATCTGTGTGTCGATGAGGGCGGGGGAGCCGAGGATGGCAAGAATTTTTCCCGGGCGGGTTTTACCGTCTCCGGCGCGTTCAAAAGAGACCCGAACCACATCTCCCGGTTTTGCTTCTCCGAGTGCTGTCTCTGCCAGTCGGATCTTGAAAGGAATCCGGGAATTATCCGGAGTGACGAGGGCAAATCCCCCTTTTTCGCGGAAAATGCCACAGAGAATGTTTGGGGCTTCTTCCACTACGCGGACGACAGTAAATTCGGGACGGCGTCTCTGGGCCTGCGGCATCGCCCGGATCAGCACCCGGTCGCCGTGGATGGCGCCGCGAATCTCCTGTTTGGGGATGTAAGGGTCGTTCCGCTCGGCCTTGCGGCTGCCGACCCCATCTACGGTAACGAAACCAAATCCTTTGATGTTTTGCATTAATCGGCCGCGAAAGAGCGGTGCCTGCGGATTCAAGGCGTATTCTTCACCGCTGCGCTGTACAAATCCCTGGCCGACAAGTTCGTTAATACTTTTCTGTACCGCTTTCGGTCTGGTCCAGTCGGCCATCTCAGTGCAGATCTTCTCTTCACTCAGGGAATCGGCCTCGTCGAGCAGTGCAATTACTACGTTTTCGGTACGAAATCGGCTAACATCAAAGGGAACGACAGGAGACCTGCGTTCGCTGGTACGCTTTTTTTCTGCTGGTTTGGAACGCTTTTTTTTTCTGGACATTTTCTCGCCGATTTTGTTTTCTCAAAAATTGAGACGCAATTCGTAATTAACTCGCAGCACGTCATTTTGGTGAACTTATGCAGCATATTCCTTTCAATCTTGAACTGTATCGCACGCAAATGCAAGGACTGATTGGCATCGTCGAAGGGGCTTCGGTGTTCTGGTCAGCTCTTGATTTTGCGGCTGCCGCCCACCAGAATCAGTGGCGTAAGTCTGGCGATGCCTATATCCTGCACCCTTGTTCCGTGGCGCGAATTCTTATTAAAGAAATGGATGTTGAGCACCCGGAGATCCTTGCAGCCGCACTTCTTCATGATACGGTGGAGGATGTCGAGGAGGTGACCCCGGAGGTGGTCGGTGAGAAGTTTGGCACCTATGTGCGGGCGATTGTGGAGGGGTGTACCAAGGTGACCCATATCTCCGGCGACCGCCAGACCCAGAGCCGCCGGACTCATCGTAAAATCTTCTCCGGTGCGGCGTTACGTCCGGAAGTCATGCTGGTCAAACTCGCGGACCGGCTGCACAACCTGCGCACCCTGCAGGCGATGCCGAAGGCGAAACGACAACGGATTGCTGATGAGACGCTGGCGATCTACGCGCCTCTTGCCGGAGCCCTCGGTCTATTTAATATGAAGCGGGAGATGTATGATCTCGCCCTTCTCTATAAGTATCCTCGTCAGGGGGGACGGCTTAATCACCTTATCGCCCGGCTGATCAAATCCCCCCTTGGCAAAAAAGTGGTGAAGACTCTTCAGGATGCTACGGCGGCGGCGGGCGAAAACTGTGAGGTTGATATCCGCACCAAGCGTCTCTGGGCCTACTACGATGTGCACAACAAGGTTTTACTGCAGAAGATTGATACCCCGCAGGAGGTTGTTCTACTGGGGGATACTATTCAGGGCTGCTATAGCCTGCTGGGGGTGCTTAACCAGACCTTTTCACCCATTCCCCGCACTATCCGCGACTTTATCAGCAATCCGAAGCAGACCGGCTACCAGGGTCTGCACGCCCGGGCGATCATTGAAGGGCAGAAGTTTTTTTTCAAGATCCGCACCCGCGAGATGCAGCGCAAGGCGCAGCGCGGTCTGTTCAAAAACTGGAGCTCAAAGAGGGAAAAACAGGGGCGTTTTATCCGAGAGATTCAGGAAATGTTCGATATCCTCGGCAGCGAAGAGGCGGTCTCTTACCGTGATGTTATCGCCGCCAGCGGCGTCAAGGAAATCTATACGTATACTCCCGCCGGTGATCTCATCTATCTGCCGAGCGGTGCCTCTGTGCTTGACTTTGCCTTTCGCGTTCACACTGAGATTGGACTCACCTGTACCGGCGCCATGATTCGTAACCGCAGGGTTGGCTCGACGCACGTGCTTCAGGATGGCGATATGGTCCGAATCCTCTGCTCCGAGATGCCGGTGCGCTTTGAGCAGGGCATGCTGATGCGCTGCAAGACACCCCGGGCACGTGCCGAGCTGGTCCGGAGCTTCAACCTGCGTCGCGGCAAGGTGACCACTGCAGTGGGGAAGAGTCTTTTTGCCCAGGAACTGAGGCGATACGGTCTGACCACAGAGATCCTTGAAGGAACAGGCGGGGAGACGTTGCTGAGACATTTCTCGGCAGAGAATCTCAAATTCTTCTATAGGGGAATCGGGGAAGGAAAATATCGTCTCCGCCACATAATGGAGGGAGTGATTACTCTGCTTAACAACGGGATTTCAACACACATTGAAGAAGGTCCGAAATTCAACCAGGTTGAGTTGAAGACCCTTGATCCGGTTACAGTGAAACTCTCTTCCTGTTGTAAACCTGATCCGACAAATGATGACAATGTTGGCCTGCTTACTCCGGGCGGGATTTCTATTCATCGCCCGATGTGTCCAAAATACAAAAAGTTGAATCTGCAGCGGGAGGATGTTGTTGAAGTGCGCTGGGAGCAGCACGAGACCCATGTGCGGAAACCGCAGATGTATTATGTGTTGAAAGCGGGGCGAAAAGAATTACTGGAGACGGTGGCATCTGCTCCTGCAGAGATGAAAATGCTCCACCTTGAAGTGCTTACCACCGCCTTTGAAAAGCCTGCCTGGGAAATGGTCTTTCAGGTACCTGATCTTTCTGTCCTGCAGAAGGTCAATGCCCACTTTGCCCAGACGTCCATTCCGATTGAGTTTGAGCTGGAGGTGTAGGCCGCTGCACCCGAAAAACGCTTATGGGAACATCGAATAATCGCCCATCTTTTCCGTTACAGTCAAAAAAATATCCTCGGAAGTAAGCGCTATACTCCGATATCAAACATGGCTGCAGGGTACCTTGAATAACCAGTCTTTCGCCCATCTTCTTTGTTACAGGCAAAAAATTTTCCTCCGACAAAGCGAGGAACGAGACGTCGAGATATCAGTTATATGCCTGCGGTAAATTTCCTCCTGTGCCTTGAATATGAACGAAATACACGCTGTTTCAAGGTGTCATTATGGAATAAGTTCTTCTTTTTCTGTCTCATCAAAAAGCTGTTTCTTTCCCTTTCCTGTCTCATAGTGAGTAAGAATCCGTGTCAGCATTTCGGGAATATCGTTGGGCTGTCGTGAGCTGCGTTGCAGCTGGGTAAGAACTTTGTGCAGTGAAAGCGGCTCTCCGAGAAAAATATGACGAAGAATCAGTGAAGTAAGCCTTGTGATGGTGGTCAGGTCGGAGAGCCTGGCCTGTAACTGCTGCTCATTTTCAAAGGCCGAAGAGGCGAACAGCTCCACCGGCCGTCCTTCAATTTCACTGACAGAAATGTACCAGATGTTGCGGTCGCGATCCATAGTGCGGAAGCGAATTCCGTCGAGCACGTCAGGCATTTCTCTCTGCTCTGCTGCGGGGGCTGCGATTCCCGCAGTCCGGGCGAGAAGATGCAGCAGCTCCGGGTTTTCGGCGATACGATGGGTGAGCGCGATACAGTGGGGGCAGATTGCGCCTGCGGCGGTTTCTGTCAGCCTGGCAGTTGCGCCGCAGAGGACACACTGTTTTTCGGCGGTTGTTTCAGATAAGACTGTATTCTCGATGCTTTTGTCACTCATTGTAATTCCATTGTTGGGGGTCAATCTTTTTAATCCAGCGCTCCAGTGCCCCGAGAAAAAGGGCCCCTGCAATTTCTTTCGCTCCGAAACGCTGGAGGTGTTTTGTCGTCATCTGGCAGTCTATCAGTTTACAGCCGCGGCCTGCAAGGAATTCCACCAGTCCGGCCAGTGCAAACTGCGAGCCCTTTGAGACTCTGGAGAACATCGATTCTCCAAAAAAAACACGGTCGAGCGAGAGACCGTAGAGCCCGCCGACAAGCTCTCCGTTGAGCCAGCTCTCGGCCGAGTGAGCGTAGCCGAGGCGATGCATTTCGATATAGGCCTCAATCATCTCCGGCAGGATCCACGTCTCTTCTCCAGCCTCAGTGCGAATCCCGGCACAATTTTGGATGACCTGCTCAAAGGCGGTATCAAAGCGGACCTCGACTCCGGCGTTGCGACGGTAGCGGGCAAGGCGCGAGGGGATGTGAAACTCTGCCGGGTCAATAACAAGGCGCGGGTCGGTGAACCACCACAGCAGTGGTTCACCTTCACTGTACCAGGGGAAAATTCCCTGCCGATAGGCTGCGAGCAGTCGCTCCGGACGAAGGTCACCCCCTATGGCGAGAATGCCTTCTGGTTCGGCGAGTTCGGGGGGAGGAAATATAATCTCTTTAGTGAGCCGGAAAATTGGCATGTTGCGCCTCTGTTCTTCTGGGAAACGTTTTGGATTCTTACGTCTGTGGTCTGCCGGGATGTGGGCTTTTTTACTTCTCCGGCCTGGCCGGTGATTGTACGGTAAATGAGAAAAAAGATCAGTGGGAATTGTGTTTCGTTTCATCTTCCTGTCGGAATATGGTACGTTGTGCTGTTATCTTTTTTTCGTGTTTCTCAGCATTCTTCATGGTGAAAAGAAAAGCTGTTTTCCCGCGAAAAACGCCAGGGCTTACAAAGGATAAAGACAAAGGCTTTTACCGCGAAGAACGCGAAGGGTAAGGACAAAGGCTTTTCCCGTCTTTTGCTTTTCCTGCCCTCCTGCCGCCCTTCTCCTGTCTCCCTTTATAGGACCTTCCTGGTTTAATTCTCTTTGTTTTTAAATGTTTTTTCTTTCTGCGCGTTTTTTGAGGTGAAAAATTTTTCAGGCAAACCCTGTACAATAGGCAATATGCTGATATAGTTATTATTTTTTTGACTGTAACGAAGACGATAAACGATTATTCGATGTTCTCTAAATTGATTTCTAACAGGAGCAGGTCTCAATGGTTGCACCTTTTCAGAAAGAGGTCGATACTTCCAACTACTTTCCGGGAGCAGAGTTTGAAAAAATTCTCTCGGGTGTAGACGGAGTCCTTACCGGCGATGCCTCGCTGATGATCCTTACCGGGCCTGAGGGAACGGGAAAGACCATGCTTTGCCAAATCCTCTGTGAGCAGGATGATTTTGACAGTGTTTATTTTCCCCATACCGTTGAAGCCTTTGGAGAGGTGGTGGCAACTATTGCCGTTGACCTCGGAATTACTGGTGAACTTGAGGCTGCAGGCGGGAATCCTGATGATACTATTGGCAGGATTTCCGAGGCTCTGAAAAAAGGTGACAGACCGGCGCTGGTGGTCTTTGACGAGGCAGAGAATATCTATCTCGCTACCCTTGAGCGCATCCGTAAAATGATCGACATTTTTCACTGTGCAGGGTGCAAATTGCATGTCCTTTTTGCTGGTCGACCAGGTTTTATTGAAAACTATGAGCAACTCAATATCGTCGATTTTGAAGAGATTCCAGAGTACTTTTATACTCTCAGCCCGCTCTCAGAAGATGAGGTCATGGCTTATGTCTTCAGCACGGTAGAGAAAAAAATTGATCCACTGGATGCCACCCGCAATGCCTTCTCCTTTGAGAAAGTGGAGCAAATCTGTTCTGCTGCTCGAGGCAGCCTGCGTGCTGTGAACAACCTTTCCAGGGCAGCGATGAAAAACCCCGGCGATGACAGCTCCTTCATGACCCTGCGTGATGCGGTGGAAGAAGAGAATGCCAGGGGCGGATTCGGAGAGCCGAGTTTCACTGAGATGCTGCACAGGATGGGTGCAGCATTGTCCAGCCGTGCTGGCGACTGGGTGAAAGAACACAGGCGTCTTGTGCTTATCGGTGTTCTGACCCTTGGCCTCTGTCTGCTTGCCTGGATGTTTTTCTCTAGAGGCAATGAGCAGGGGACTGTTCATGAAGTGATAAAAAACGAGTCCGGCAATGGCAAAGTCCTGAGCGGGATTGCGGCGGAGGAAGAATTTAAAAAGGCTGAGAAGGCCGCCCTGCAGGCTGCGATACCCGGGGAGAAATCTTCAGAGA
Organism: Desulforhopalus sp.; assembly: GCA_023231425.1. Classification (GTDB taxonomy): domain Bacteria; phylum Desulfobacterota; class Desulfobulbia; order Desulfobulbales; family Desulfocapsaceae; genus Desulforhopalus. Next base: position 8,978 of record JALNVI010000062.1, read on the forward strand.
TTAAGGGACCAGAGGCGGTTGTTGCTCCGCAGATGAAGGTCTTGCAGAAAACCGAGACAGGTGAAAAGGTCGTAACAGAGACAGCGATGGCGGGCGATGGGGCCGGAGAAGGTGAGGTAGAGAACCTTGATGATATCGGTCGTTCGCTGAGTGGTGTGAGCAGGCCTGAAAAAATCGTGAAGATCTCACCGCTCCACCGGAAGAAAAAATACAATGTCCCGCAGCCTGATGAAATTCTTGCTGAAGTGGTGAAAAAGGCGAAAGCAGTACCAGCCATTTCTGCACAACCGACAAAGGAGAAGGTTGTAATATTGCATCCGACCGGGCGTGAAAAACGCCGTTCGGTCAATCCAGCAACAGGTACAACTGGATCAACCTCTCCTGTCTTGCGGAATGATGTCTCATCTTCCCCTGGTGGAATCCGCGTAGAGAGGTTATTGCAGAATCGTCTCGTTGCCGGCATGGGCTGGCAGAGCGGTGCCAAAGACCGCATGTACACCGTACAGCTGATGGTCCTGAATTCAGGGGCGGCGGTGAATAATCTCAAAAGTATGCTGGCGGAGGAGCGGTATCGCTATCTTGTCAGCAACCTCTATCTCTTCCGGAGGGGGGTTTATCCAGAGCGGTTGATGGTATTCTACGGGGAATATCGTACGATGAAAGATGCGGCTCTGGCGTTGAAGGAGCTGCCTCCATTCCTGCGGAATTATAATCCCTGGGCACTCTCAATAAAAGATGCAATGGTCAAGGTACGCCGCTAAAAAACGCAGCCGAACCCTGAATAGCATTCCTTGTTCCGCCGGAAACGAAAGGTTATTTTACCATGAAGAACGTAAAGGCAGCCAAAGAGTAAAGAGGACCTCGAATAATCGCTCATATTCCTCGTTACAATCAAAAAATTATCCTCGGAGGTAAGCGCCGGACTCTGATATCGTTATTATTTGTGTGTTCCACGGGTTTTTGAGAAGTTTCCACGAACGGTTGTAAGCTGTTTTTTAGAACTTGAATGTAATTCCTCCGGAGAGAATCGGGAACCAGCCATATTTCTCCAGCCCATCCTGAACACTCAGCTTGCCTGCAGAGGTGTTGTTCAACTGTGCACAGCGCTCCATACCAGAACCGGTACAGTCATCTCCCTGATACGTTATTCCAAAATCAAGATTAATAAACCAGTTCTCTTTTTCATCCGGAGAAAGGCCCCACCCAAAACCGACATAGGGTTTTTGTGAAGAAGCTGCCAGATTCCGTGAGAGAAGATCCCTTCGATTTGCTGCAAAATCGGAGTGGCGGTTTGCGATGGCACTATTCTTCGGCGATAAGACTGCATCCTGATTCTTTTGCAGGAGGCCTGCGCTGAGTCGAAAGGCACCGGAAAAAGGATAAATATCTGTAACGGAACTTTTCGTATTACTAAAATCGTTTTCGTAAGAAAAACGGGCGAGACCTGGACGAACAGAAATATATTGACTGAGGGGAGATGGATCCGCAGAAAAAAATGAACCGGTGCCCGGGAAACTTTTCGCAACGGCTGCCTGGGCTGGAACCATCAACAGAACGCACGCAACGATGAATTGTTTGATTTTATTCATTATTCCCCCCCCTTTCTCCACAAGACAAGGGACTTACCCATCCTTGTTACGCACTCTTCTCTGCCTGCAATCTACCTTAATTTGTGCAAATTCACAAGAAAGGAAGTGGTGAAGAGGGCTTCGCCGTAACGTCAATCTCGTTGCCGTTATACATGGCACCGGCAGTAAGGTGGAAACCGCTGGCAAAGGGATGGATGTTGGCGAGAAGTGAAAAGGTTTTCAGCTTGAGATCACCATCGTATTCGACGTCGCTTTCATCAAAATCGTAACTCCAGTTCAGAAAATTCAATCCGCCACGCAGGCCAAAATGCTCTGTTATTGACGGCACATACTCTCCGCCGAGACCGAGAGTTTCCATTTTGGCAGATATTCCTCCCGTTTTAATTTTGGTTAACTCTCTGTTTTTAAATGTTTTTTTTGTTCTTCATGGATGTTTGAGAAGCTATGAGGAATGGATGTCTGCAGGATAGATTCTGCAGCATCCTGATATTGCGAAAGTGTTCTTGATTTTTGGACTTTTTTGAGGAGCTTTTTTTCGGCGAAGGGAAACGAGTTGATAAGGAAGTTCCAGATCAGTTTCATCCGACCGATTATGTGGGTGTCACCGGAGAATGCCGAGCTGTAACGGGTCAGAAGCTCCGCATGGAAGCGACAGAGGCGGCCGGAGAGATCTCTGCACTCTCCTCCCTTGATCTCCTCGGCGAGGAAGGGGCGGGCGATGGCTCCCCGACCGATCATCCAGCAGGAGATCTGCGGGAATCTTTTCTGCAGTGTGTGCCAGTCTGCACAGGAGATGATGTCACCGTTGTAGATCAGGCGGTGGCTGCTCAGTTCGAGACAGCGGGTGAAGCTCTCTACGTCGGTTGCTCCCCGGTATATCTGGCTGCCGAGGCGGGTATGAATGGTGATCTCTCTTAAAGGGAAGGCGTTGAGCTGCGGCAGCAGGGCGAAACTCTCCTCCTGCGCGTGATACCCGAGGCGCATTTTGATCGAGAGTTGACAGTCCAGTTGTTCCAGTTCCGGCAGAACGGTATCGAGGAGGGCGACAATTTTATCCGGACAGGGCAGCATGCCTGAGCCTTTCCCTTTTTTTGCCACCTGAGGCGCGGGGCAGCCAAGATTCCAATTGAGATGGTGGTACCCGAGTTCAATCAGCCTGCGGGAGAGGATGAGAAATTGCTCCGGTGTGTTCGTCAGCAGCTGAGGGATGAGAGGCAGGCCCGGGTTATTGACAGGTAAGACATCCTTCAGTGTTTTATCTGGGAAGTCGGAGTTGTTCTGCGGTGTGATGAAGGGGGAGATGGCGCAGTCCCATCCCTGGAAGTGGTGCTGGAGAGTGTCTCGAAAAATGTAGTCGGTGGCACCCCGCAGCGGGGCAAGAAAAAGGGTTGGCGGCAGGCTCATGGGAGAATTTTTCCTTTGATTTTACGCTGGTTAATTTTCATTGGATTTGGTCTGTTGCGGAAAATATGGTAATATATAAAGTTTTCCCATGAAAAAATGAAGATCACCTGAATGAAATATGACCAATAGAAAAATACTCATCAACGCTCTCTGTGCGGTGGCTGAAGAACGTGGTCAGCTTTATGCCGTGGGCGGCCTGGTGCGTGACGCCCTGCTTAACCACCCTGCGGCGGATTTTGATCTTGTGGTTCGCACAGAACCTCTGGCCTGGGCCAGGGCTCTGGCCGCCCGCCTTGACGGCGGAGCGCTGGTGCCACTGTCGGACACCCCCGGAGAGGAGGCTGCCCGGCTGGTGTGGCGGGGGGAGCAGGTCGATTTCGCCGCGTGGCGCAACGGGGCGCAGAGTCTGGAGGACGATCTGTGCCTGCGTGATTTTACGATCAACGCGATGGCACTTCCCTTCGCTGATTTTGCTGCGGGACGCTGTGATTCTCCCCTCGATCCAACGGGGGGGGCGCAGGATCTTCGTAACCAGATCATTCGCAGCCTTCCCGGAACTCTGGCTGACGATCCGCTGCGCATGGTGCGTGCCTATCGTTTCCATGCCAGACTTGGGTTCAGGCTGGATGCCGGGACAAGGACAGAGGTGAAGAAGCTCGCCCCGACCATTGGTCGGGCGGCACCGGAGCGGATTAGCAGCGAACTGCGCAAGATCTTTGATTCTCCACGTACTTCGGAAACCATCAAACTCATGGCAGAGGATAATCTGTTGCGATATCTCCTGCCTGAACTGTATCTTGCCGAGGGGGTGAGCCAGCCGCAGGAGTTTCATCACCTTGATGTGCTGGAACACTCTTTTCTCGCGCTGAAGATGGCTGAGAAGATTATTGCCCGGCCGGAAATGTATTTCACCTCTCCCGAGATTCTGGCGCAGGTGAACAGGTATCTTGCTGAGGATGGCAGTTCGCGCCGCTTAAAATGGGCGGCGCTGCTCCATGATATTGGCAAACCGGGAACAGAAAACGAAGACGAAGAAAAAGGCCACACCACCTACTACGGTCATGACCAGCTCAGCCGCAAACTGTTTGAGCAGTTTGCGGGGCGCAGTCGGTGGAGTGCCGCGGACCGCAGGCGGGTGGGGGGGCTTATTGGCATGCACATGCAGCCCTTCCATCTGGTGGGCGCCCGGCGGAAAGGGATGCTGAGTAAAAAGGGGGCCCTTCGTTTCTGCCGCAGGGCGGGGGGTGATCTCTTCGGACTCTTTCTCGTGGCTCTCTCGGATACGCTGGCGGGAAATCCAAAACATCATGATTTTATGCGTGGAGAACTGGTAAATCTCTTTGTGCTGGTGGAGGAGACCTGGCGGAACGATATCCTCCCCATTACCACCGGTGTGCCGTTGCTCACCGGGCAGGATCTTATCGACATGGGGTTTGTCCCCGGGCCGATGTTCAGAAAAATTCTCATGGCGCTTGATGATGCGAGGGTTGAAGGTGAGGTTAAGGGTCGGTCACAGGCGCTGCAGTTTGCGCGTGGCTTTCTTCCTCAAGAAGGCTTGTAAAAGCAGGGTAAAAGGGCTAAAAAAGTGCGTAAAATAAACGATTATTATGCAAAGAAGGCAAAGAAAGAGAAATATCCGGCACGCTCTGTCTATAAACTTGAAGAGGTGCAGCAGAAATATAAAATTCTCGGGCGGGGGGATTCCGTGCTTGATCTGGGTTGTTCTCCCGGAAGCTGGTCTCTTTATGCCTCGGAAGTGGTGGGTTCCGGCGGGGTTGTAGTCGGGGTCGATCTGCAGGAGACCGACCTGAGCCCCCGTCCTGATGGAGCTCCGATTTTTTGGCTTCAGCAGGATATCATGGCGCCGGAGCTGATACCGCTGGTTCGGAAATTCCGTCCGGCATTCAAGGCGCTGATTTCGGATCTGGCTCCAAAAACCACCGGTAACCGCTGGAGCGATTCGCAGCAGTCACTTCGGCTGGTGCGCCACACCTTGAAGCTGGCTGAGACTTTGCTGTTGCCCGGAGGAAATTATATCGTCAAGGTGTTTCAGGGAGAGGATTTCCCCGAATTTGTCAAGGAAATGAAACAGCGTTTTGCCATGGTCAAGGTGGTGAAACCGCAGAGTTCACGGGTGGAAAGCCGGGAGATATTTGTGCTCGGGATGACGTATAAGAAGTGAGACCCGTTCTTTTAAGCGGTCTGCCGGCCGCCTCATTAACATAAACAAGTAAGGTGCATTTATGTCAGGACATTCCAAGTGGTCAACTATTAAGAGAAAGAAAGGCGCAAACGATGCAAAGAGGGGTAAAATCTTCACCCGTCTCATCAAAGAGATTACCGTAGCTGCCCGTTCCGGTGGTGGTGACCCCGACGGTAACCCGCGTCTTCGCTCTGCCATAGCGACCGCGAAGGCTGAAAACATGCCCAAAGATAATATTGCCCGTGCCGTCAAGAAAGGTACCGGTGAGATTGCCGGGGAGATTTATGATGAGATCCTTTATGAAGGCTATGGTCCCGGCGGTGTCGCCGTGCTGGTGGAGTGCCTCTCCGATAACCGTAACCGTACTGCGGCTGATGTGCGCCACGCCTTCGCCAAGTGTAATGGTAACCTTGGTGAGAATGGTTGCGTCAGTTATATGTTTGATAAAAAAGGGCTCCTCCAGGTGGATAAAAGTGTTATCTCCGAAGAGGTTCTGATGGACAAGGCCCTTGAGGCCGGAGCTGATGATGTGGTGGAGGAGGATGATGAGTTTCTGATCTTCACCGCTCCGGAGGATTTTGATTCTGTCCGTGAGACGCTGGAAAAGGAAGGCGTGAAATTTGTTGAGGCACAGATTGCCATGATCCCTCAGAACACCGTCGATGTCACCGAAGAGAACGTGGCGAAAAACCTGCTCAAGCTTATGGATATGCTGGAAGACCATGAGGACGTGCAGAACGTTTACTCCAACTTCGATATTGATGAAGATCTGCTGGAGCAGCTTTCCTGAGTGGTGCGTGTTCTCGGCATTGACCCCGGTAGTCGGATTCTCGGCTATGGGGTCATTGATGTATCCAGCAGTCGGCTTGTCTATGTCACTTGCGGAACGATCCGCACCACGGTGAAGTATCCGCTGGCCTGGCGTCTTAACGAGATCTTTGATGGTCTCAATGAAGTGATTCAGATTCACCGTCCGGAGGTGGCGGCGGTGGAAGATGTTTTTATGTCCTCTAATGCTCGCTCGGCGCTCAAACTCGGCCAGGCCCGTGGAGCGGCAATAGTAGCCGCCATGCAGAACGGGCTGAAGGTCTATGACTATCCTCCCCGTCAGGTGAAACAGGCCGTGGCGGGATATGGCCAGGCGGAGAAGGTGCAGGTGCAGCACATGGTGAAGGTATTACTGAAATTGCAGGGCTCGCCGAGTGCGGATGCAGCGGATGCACTGGCCGTGGCGATCTGTCATGCCAATCAGCAGTTTTGAGGATCTCCGCAGGCTGCAGAAAATTGTTGGATAAAAACTTATGATAGCAAGTCTTTCAGGAAAGCTTCTCGCACTCTACGCCGACCGTGCCGTTCTCGATGTGCACGATGTGGGGTACGAGTTGCTGATGTCCACCGACACGCTGTCGCGCCTGCCGGAGGTGGGCGGAAGCGTTTTCGTCTACGTTTATACCAATGTGCGGGAGGATGCCATTGCTCTTTACGGCTTTCTCGCGGAGGAGGAGAAGGAGCTGTTTCTTATTCTTCGCACCGTCTCCGGCATTGGTCCCAGGGTGGCGCTGGCCATGCTCTCCGGGCTGCGGGTCGAGCCGCTCTGCAGTGCTATCGTCAATGGCGATGTGAAACGACTCACCACACTGCAGGGGATCGGTAAAAAAACTGCGGAACGAATCTGCATGGAACTTAAGGATAAGGTGGTCCATCTTGCCAGCGGAAGAGTCTCCAGTGCTGGTCGAATATCTCTGACCGGAGGCAGTTCGGAGGTGCAGGACACGGTCTCTGCTCTGACCAACTTCGGGTACTCCGAGACCCAGGTACGGACGGCGCTGGCCAGGGTGAAGAAAGAGATCGGCGAAGAGGCATTCAGCGGCATGGCGGTGGAGGAGTTGAGTCGCCTCGCCCTGAGGGCCCTGGCGCAACTGCGTTAGAAGCAGGGCTTTTGTGATGTACAGTGTACCTGCAGAGTTCCCTCCAGCGCTTCAGGATGCATCATCAGGATATGAACTGCATATGAACTACGAAGAAGACCTGCAAAGTGAAGATTCCCGCATTATTTCTCCGACGCCACAGGCCGTGGAAAATGTGAACGAGAATGTGCTGCGTCCTAAAAGTCTGGATGAATATATCGGCCAGGAGCAGCTGCGCAGGTCACTTTCCATCTTTATCCAGGCCGCCCGTAACCGGGGCGAAGCGCTGGATCATGTCCTCTTTCATGGCTTTCCCGGTCTTGGCAAGACAACCCTCTCCTATATCATCGCCCACGAAATGGGTGCCGGCATCAAAGCTACTTCCGGCCCGGTAATCGAAAAACAGGGTGACCTTGCCGCCATCCTCACCTCCCTTGAGGAGGGAGATGTCCTCTTTATCGATGAAATTCACCGCCTCAACCACGTTGTGGAGGAGGTGCTCTATCCGGCGATGGAGGATTTTCAGCTTGACCTCATTATCGGCCAGGGCCCCGGTGCCCGCTCAGTGAAGATGGATCTGCCGCGTTTCACTCTCGTTGGTGCCACCACTCGAACCGGACTGCTCACCGCGCCGTTGCGGGATCGCTTCGGTGTGGTTCTGCGCCTTGAATTCTACAGTCCGGAAGAACTTGTTACCATTGTTCAGCGATCCGGTCATATTCTTGGGATGCAGGTGGACGAGACAGGTGCTTTTGAGCTTGGTAAACGCTCCCGCGGGACCCCGCGTATTGCCAACCGTCTGCTGCGGCGGGTGAGGGATTTTGCCGAGGTCGGTGGTCACAAGGTGGTGAATAGAGAGGTCGTGCAGGCGGCTCTTGACCTGCTTGGTGTTGATCAGTTCGGCCTCGACGATATGGATCGCCGTATCATGCTTGCCATCATCGACAAATTTGATGGCGGTCCCATAGGCATGGAGACCCTTGCCACCGTTGTCTGCGAAGAAAAGAATACCCTCGAAGATGTCTATGAACCCTTTCTGATCCAGTCCGGTTTTATTAAACGGACACCGCGTGGCCGGGTTGCCACCGCTCAGGCCTACGAGCATTTCAGACGTAAAAGGCCGCGTCATTCACTGCCCCCGCCGACTTTGTTCGACGAATAAGAAAATCTTCAGCTTTCCCTGCAGGCTCTTTTCCTGCCACAGAGAAAAGCTGTTTTACTGCGAAGAACGTAAGGCTCGCAAAGGGTAAAAAAAACAAAGAATTTTATCGCCTTTTCCCGTCCCCGCTTTCCTTCTGCGTTCTCGCTTTTTCTGTCCTTCCCGATTTAACTTCGATGAGCTCTTTGTTATTAAATGTTTTGTTTTCCACAGATTCTTGAGAAGTTACAAATCAAGACGGGAATTGCCTCGATAGTGTCTTTTTACACAGCTCAGGTGTTGGCAGCTTTTTCCA
>JALNVI010000063.1 GCA_023231425.1 Desulforhopalus sp.
GGCCGCGAAGGAGGTAGCAGCCCTGCCTATTTATGCTGAGTTGACTCCTGAGATGCAGCAGCATGTAGTGGATACCATTGCAAAATTCTACAGCTGAGTAACAACTTCAAAGAAGGGTCCCTTAAATAATCTTGTATTTCGTTCATATTCGAGGCACAGGAAGAAACTTACCACAGGCATATAATTGATATCTCGACGTCTCGTTCCTCGCTTTGTCGGAGGATAAATTTTTGACTGTAACGAAAACGATGGGCGAAAGACTGGCTATTCAAGGTACCCTGAAGTCTGTCTGCATTTCCTTTCTGCTTCTTCCTGTTGCCTGCGCTCTTTCGTGCATGGTTGCGGTGAGCGTTGGGGGGGTGGAGTCAGCCCGTGGTATTGTTCCCGACCGGGAGCTGGTTATAGTGGAGGATGCTGGCAGAAAGATACCAGGCTGGATGGTGGAGTGGCAGGCTGCGCGGCAGCTGGTCCGCGAGGGCAAATTTGAACAGGCAGCGAAAACCTATGCCCAGCTGGCGGGGGAACATCCGGAGGTAGAAGCTGCACTCTGGGAGTATTGCCAGGTGCTGAAGGTGCTCGGGCGTTACGAAGAAGCCGGTCGCCTTGTTGACCTCCTGCTTGATACCCGGCCCGCATCGCCGGAGTATCGCATGGCCGCCGGGCACATAGCCCTTGAGCGCGGTGAATGGAGCAGGGCTGCGGAGGTCTTTGGCTCTGTGCTGGAGGGGGATCCTGGCGGTGTCCGTGCCGGGGATGCTCGGGAAGGGCTGGCCGCCAGTTTGCGAGGGGAGGGACGTAAAGACCTCTCCTTCTCTCTGGAAGAGCAGCAGCTTGCATCAGATTCCAGAGTATCCGATTCATTACGACTTCGTCTCCTTGATGATGCCATCGCGGTTGGTGATGTCCAGCGTATTCGCTGGCTGCTTCATTCTTTTTCTGATTATTCTTTCCTTTCAGATCAACAGCTCACTGTTCTTCTCTCTCTTGTCGTTTTTGCGGAAGATAATGAAAATACAGGGAGAAAAGAGGCGAGGGAGATGATTTCAAAGGCTGCCCGTTCGGCTGAGACAGAGGTCAAGCTGCGTTTGCTTCGCGAATCCCTGCGTCACCATCCGGGAGATTTGACCTCTCGCCAGCGCCTCGTTACGTTGCTGGAAAATGAAAAAGATTTTCGGCAGGCACTGCAGGTGCTGGAAGAGGGTGCAGAGACGGTGGAACTTGCCCGCGCCTCCCGTGACTCACTGCAGCTTGCCGCCGCTGATCTTGCCGCCGCCGAAGCAGATCGGCCAGCTGTCGCGCTGCGCTATTATGAAAGCTACCTGCAGTCTCATCCCGGCAGTCGTCGTGCGAAGAAGAGTGTTGCCCTTCTGCAGGGCAGTCTTGCCCGGGATTTTCTGGTAATTGTGGAAAACGATGGGGCAGCACCTCTCTGGCAGGATATGGAACGGTTCGGCCGCAACCGGGAAAATATCTTTCTGCGTATGGCCGGAATTCTCGTGGATCGCGGCCGGAGCCAGGACTATAACCTTGCGGTTGATCTCCTCAATATCATAAACCAGCATCTTAAAGGTGACCCTGCAACTTCACGTTCCCTTTCGCAGCTCTACCAGCGCATGAAAAAATGGGGCAAGGCACTTGCTGTGTTGCGCGAGGTCCCGGCAAAACGCCGTCGGGCAGCCTGGTTCAAAGAACAGGCGGTGCTGGAAACCGAGTTGGGGCAGGAGCTGGCCGCAGCCAACAGCTGGTGGCAGTATCTTCAGATTAACCCGGATGATGATGCGATTCGGCGCAGGGCGCTGGTCATCTTTGCCAGCCTTGGGCTGGTTGAAGAGCAGGAGAGGCTCTTTTCTGTGTGGCAGGAGAGCAACCGACAGGTTGATCTCGATACCGTACTGCTTCATCTTTATTGGCTGGGGCGAAATCAGCAGCTCGATTCCATGGAGAATATTGCAACCTGGGCGACCGGACGCTGGCAGGAAGAGCCTGAAAAGCAAGTACGGATACGTCTTACTACTGCCCGGGCTCTGTCTGAGGCAGGGTTGTTCGACAGGGCGGATCTTCATCTGCGTGAGACGCTGAACCGTCAGGTGGCAACCGATGAGACCCTGCTGGAACTGGCAATGAATGCTGCCCGGGCAGGACGCAGTACCGCTATGACTGACTGGCTGGAGAGTATTCCGCAGCTCAAATCCGGAGAGAGGGCGCTCGGCGATGGAACGATTGCCACAGCAGGACATTTTATTCGCACAAGGGGTGCCCTTGCCCGGAGGGAGAAAGAGGTTGCCCAGGAAGAACTGGGCAAAGGGCTGAAAGCGTTACGTGTGCTTGAAAAAAAGAAAGTGGATGCTTCTCCCGACTGGCAGTTTCCCCGCACTCTACTCGCGGATATCTGTTCTTCGCCGTGGAACGGCGGTACTGTGCTGGCAAATCATTGTCATGATGCAAAGCGGCGTTACCGCCTTGCCATGGTGCAGCCGGGGATGAATTATCTCAAACATTTTCCCGAGGATTCGCTTTCTTTCCAACTTGCAGATGCTGAGCGCAGCCTCCGCAAGCGGGACTACAGCCGTGCTGCTGAACTGCTTGAAAAGGTGGTAACGGCAGTTCCCGACTCTTTTTTTGCCGGTTTTCTTGAGGCTCGGGCCAATATTGGTCTGGGAAAATTTTCTGCTGCCCGGAAACTCCTTGCCGGTCTTGAAGAGGGTGAGTATGACACAGGCATGCTCTGCCGCGAACAAATTTCCCTTGAGACTCTCGCGGGTGAGCACGATACCGCACTGCTTGATTTCTATCATTGTTATGGTGGTCTGGAAGGTGGCACAAAGGTGAATAATGAAGAGCTCTCCGTTCACCTTTTTCTGGCCGGTCAGGCCGAAGAAGCCGCGACCCTCGCCCGGTTGCTGTGGACTGCGGAGCGCTACGGAGATGCTCTTTCGGTTTATCGTGCCATCCTTGATGTGCCAATGGTGCAGATCGTTACCACCCATTTGAAGCAGGGGCAGGTCAGAGGGACAGATTCGCGGGAAGACTCTTCCTGGGGATTTCTTGACCTGCTTCACCCCGATACGGCGAGTGAAGAAAAGACCCTGACATCGCTGCTGGATCCGAGACTTCTGCTTGGCAATCTGGGCAGCTCGGTCGGAGTGCTGCTTGCCCGTGATTCAGGCCTTCTGAGGATGCAGTTGCGTCTTCTCAAGGAGTACGATGCGCGGATTGCTATCTATGAACGGCGCTATCTCTATGCGGAAAAGCGCTATCAGAATTTGCTGGAAGAGGAAGCTTCGGTGCAGACCATGGCAGATCTTGCCGCAGTCTATGAGCGCATGGGGCAGTACCGCAAAGAGGCCCGCCTCTATCGTAATATCGAGAATTCGGGTGGTGTGAGCAAGTCGATTGCTGATTCGATGACACGCAATTCTCTTAATATTACTCCGCAGGTCGGGCTGGATTTTTCTCTTAATCGCCTTGATGCTGTGAGGCGCTGGCGTAATATTGAAGATTTCGCCTTTGGCTCCAGCTTTAGTTTTATTCATGAACAGGATGAAGAGATCAGTGTCCGCTATGCCGGACATCAATTCCGTGCGGTGCATGGTGATGATTCGATTAATAGTAACAGTATCGGCTCAGATGTAACCTGGCAGCTGGGGAACAGTACGGACCTGCAGGCTGGAGTTACCTTTGATAAATTACGAGAGGGATTACAAGAGGGCAGTACAAATGTTCTCTTCAATTCACAGATTGAACGTCAGCTGAACGAGCAGGTCAGTGGTTTTCTCCGTTATGATCGTACCGAGATAACAGACACAGTTGCTGCCATTGCAGATAAACTTCTTGCAGATAACTTTCTTGCTGGTCTTGAAGTGCAGACTCCGAATGGTATCGGTTTCGGTGGTGATATGCGTTATACGTCGCGCAGCGACAGCAATGCCGGTATTGGATTCCATACCTGGCTTGGGTGGTCTCTCTTTCATGAAAAGAGTGAATGGTCGCTGAGGTGGGAAAGCCGTCTTGAGAATAATGACGAGGCCAGCGAGGACCCCGATGTTGATCTTGCAACGGTGGAGAACCCCGGAATCACCAGCTATTGGAGCCCGGTGTCGTGGAATGAGCAGATGCTCAACGCCCGTTATCAATACAATTTTAGTGGGTTTGGCAATTTTGAGAAAGGTACTTCTCCCGGACGCAATTACGTTTCTGTAAATATTGGTACAGGTTTGGAGGATGACGAAAATATGATTTATTCTGGTGACTTTGATATTTCACTTGAAATAAGTCAGCACTTTTTATTAAAAAGTAGTTTTGGCTTTAAAAACGGCAGTGACTGTGATTTTCTAAAAGTATCCACGGCTCTGCAATATCGCTGGTGACGTCGGTCTTAACCACGTTATTTCCAGTACTTGACCGGACCCGGCACTCTTCCTCACCTTTTCAGTTGAGGACGGCCTGCCGGGTCGTCCCGTTTCATCTGTTGAGTATTTCTGAAAACAAGAGGGAGCGGGATAAAATTTTCCTGAAGGGTACCTTGAATAATCTTGTATTTCGTTCATATTCGAGGCACAGGAGGAAATTTACCGCAGGTATGTGAATGATATCAGAGTCCAGGAGTCTGTTGGATAATAATCTCTGCTTTTTATATTAAGGCGTTTTTTCGAAATCAGGTACACGCATGTAACTGACATTGCGAGTATTGGTTATTTTTAAATAACGTCTATATGAGAAAAATGGTCTAAATCCGACAGGATCCTGGAGCTTACCTCCGAGGATAAATTTTTGACTGTAACGAAGAAAATGGGCGAAAGACTGGTTATTCCAGGGACCCTGAACTTGAAAGGAGAGAAAGATAACAACGATGGTAGAGAGAATCCCCATGTCCATTGGCGGACACAAAAAACTCAAAGACGAACTGAAACAACTTGAGCATGTGGAACGCGGTGCGGTTGTCAAGGCAATCGAAGTTGCCCGCGGTCATGGCGACCTTAAGGAAAATGCTGAGTACCATGCAGCAAAGGACCGCCAGGGGCATGTCGAAGGGCGGATTATGGAACTCAAAGACAAACTCGCCCGTGCCGAGGTAATCGATTGTACGAAGGTAAATATTGCAAAGGCAGTCTTTGGCGTGGTAGTAGGGTTGCTTGATCTGGATACGGATGAAGAGGTTACCTATAAACTGCTTGGTCCGGAAGAGGCAAACGTAAAGCACGGATCCATCTCAGTCCTTTCTCCTATTGGCCAGAGTATCCTCGGCAAGGAAGAAGGTGATGATGTGATAGTACAGACTCCAGGGGGAACCCGTGAGTTTGAGGTGCTTTCCATCTCCAGGAGTACAAAGCCCTGAGGATTTGTTTTTCCGTTCATTGCCGGAGGTCCTTTTGTAACTCCGGTTTTTTTACAGGGGGAGGGAGTGGTCAGGATGTCGGGGGCAGAGGCTCGTGAATTCCTGCAAAAACGGTGGCAAGAAGCTGGCTGGAAAGTTCTTCTACAGAATAGTGTGTTTCCAGGGAATCATTCCAGACCCTCGACAGCTCTTCAAGGGCGCCGAAAATTATCCGGCGGAGAACATCGACATTGAGGTTTTGACTGAAGACTTCCATCTTCTTCCCTTTGCTTATAATCTCAGTGAGAATTCCTTCATATTCGTTGAATTTTTCTGCTCGAAAATCTTTGCCCATTTTGCCTGCCTGACGTCGCTCCGTGTGAAGGACCTCGGCAAGATTTTTGTTCTTTTTCATTGCTCGCAAATGTTGCTCAATGAAAATGTGCAGCATTGCTGCAGGATCACTCTCTCTGGCAATAAGAGTACTCGTTTTCTCAACAATTTTGCCAAACTCTTCCTCTAAAATTGTCAGGAGGATTGAATTCTTGTTGTTGAAATAAAGATATATTGTTCCGTCGGCAACTTTGGCCTCTTTCGCGATATCAGAGATTCTGGCGTTGAAGAATCCTTTTTTCGCAAAGACTTTAATTGCCGCTGCAATAATTTTTGTGTGTTTATTCTCAGTTCTCATTTCCGATGATTGGAGCGCTGTAAAAATAGAATGAATGACTATTCATTCATGTAACAATGACCCCCGATTTTGTCAATGCTGATAATATCTGCGAAATCAGTCAAATATCGTCTGGCAACATTGAAATTTTATGCAGAAACGGCTAAGTAGATGTTTCATAGAACTGTTAATAACCTCACCTGCTGATGTAGTATGGGGGGAATCAAGGGAGATAAAATGAATATTCTTGTTATCGGATCTGGAGGAAGGGAGCACGCTCTCGTCTGGAAAATTGCCCAGAGTAAACGGGTCGAAAAAGTCTGGTGTGCACCGGGGAATGCTGGTATCGCCAGGGTTGCGGAGTGTGTTGATATTGCCGCTGATGATGTGGAGGAGCTTCTTGCGTTTGCGAAACAGGAGAAGATCGATCTCACTGTGGTCGGGCCGGAGGCTTCCCTTGCCGCCGGGATAGTTGATGCCTTTGAAGAAGCCGGATTGATGATTTTCGGACCGAGTAAAAAAGCCTCCATCCTTGAAGGAAGCAAGGTCTTCTCCAAGGAATTCATGGAAAAATACCAGATTCCGACGGCGAAATTCAAGGTCTTCCAGGAGCCGAAGAAGGCAAAGAAATACATCGACAAGGTGGGTGCACCTGTTGTCGTCAAGGCGGACGGTCTGGCTGCCGGTAAAGGAGTGATTGTCGCCGCGACGGTGAAAGAGGCTAAAGCTGCAGTTGAGGCTATTATGGCCAGCCGGCAGTTTGGTGATGCCGGTGAGAGGGTGGTGGTTGAGGCTTGTCTGAAAGGGGAGGAGGCGAGTTTTATCGCTTTCACCGATGGCAAGACCGTTCTGCCGCTGCCCACTTCACAGGATCACAAGGCTGCATACGATGGTGATAAAGGTCCGAATACTGGAGGAATGGGAGCATATTCCCCCGCACCGGTGGTCACTGATGCCATTGCCGACTTTGTCATGAATCGGGTTATGCAGCCCACCGTGGATGGTCTCGCCGCCGAAGGGCGCCCCTTCAAAGGGATGCTCTATGCCGGGTTGATGATTGACGGTGATGATGTCAAGGTGCTCGAGTTTAACTGCCGTTTCGGTGATCCTGAGTGTCAGCCGCTGCTGATGCGGTTGCAGAGTGATATCGTGGATATTTTCGAGGCTGCCTGTAAGGGTGAACTTGATAAAGTAGAGATGAAAATTGACCCGCGCCCGGCGGTTTGTGTGGTAATGGCCTCCGGCGGCTACCCTGGAAGTTACGAGAAGGGCAAGGTGATTATCGGGCTGCCCAAAGCGGAAAAGGTGGCTGATGTGGTGATCTTTCATGCCGGAACCGCGCGGCTAAAGAGTCGACTGACGAATGTCGGCGGCCGGGTCCTCGGAGTGACTGCGATCGGTGCGACACTGGAGGATGCTATTGTCGCAGCCTACAGTGCTGTGGACATGATTCGCTGGCCTGGTTGCCAGTATCGTCGGGACATTGGTGCAAAGGCCTTGAATCGGCTGCCTGCAGGGGATGCTGCCGATTCAAGGCCCGCTGTCTCAGGAGTGCAGGTCGGTATTGTCATGGGCAGTGATTCTGATTTGCCAGTAATGCGGGCCGCTGCAGATTTTCTTAAATCCATGGGGATTGTCTGTGAGATGACTGTCGCCTCGGCCCATCGTACGCCGGAAAAGGCTGCAGCGTATGCCA
This sequence comes from Desulforhopalus sp., assembly GCA_023231425.1. Classification (GTDB taxonomy): domain Bacteria; phylum Desulfobacterota; class Desulfobulbia; order Desulfobulbales; family Desulfocapsaceae; genus Desulforhopalus. Next base: position 7,681 of record JALNVI010000063.1, read on the forward strand.
GAACAGCGGAGGAACGGGGACTGAAGGCGATCATCGCCGGCGCGGGCATGGCTGCCCACCTTGCCGGTGTTCTTGCCGCCCACACAGATCTGCCGGTTATTGGTGTGCCGCTTGACGCCTCTTCTCTGAATGGTCTCGACGCTCTCCTCTCCACGGTGCAGATGCCTCCGGGAGTTCCTGTGGCGACCATGGGAATTGGCAAGGCGGGAGCGAAGAATGCGGGGGTCTTTGTTTGCAGGATGCTTGCCCTTACCAATCCCGAACTGCGCGGGAAACTGACCGATTTCCGCCAACAGATGGCTGATGAGGTTGAGGCCAAAGCGAAAAAGGTTGAACAGGAAGTGTAACTTTGCCTCTTCTCTGTTACGACACTGCCCCCGCCGTGGAAATACTGAAGCGGGGGGGCATTGTCGCCATTCCTACTGAAAGCAGCTACGGCCTTGCTGTAGATGCCCGCAACGAAATGGCCCTGCAGCGCCTTTATCAGCTGAAACATCGACCACAGAACAAACCGCTGCTTGTCCTTGTCAGTTCGCCGGCGCAGATCCTTGTTGAGCGCCTTGCCACAGCCATTCCCTCTCAATATGAAGGCCTGATCTCCCAATTCTGGCCTGGACCTCTTACCCTTGTTTTCAAGGCGGACAACTCCGTCAACGATATCATTACCGGTGGAACGAAGACCATTGGTGTCCGCATGAGTCCTCATCGCAGTGCGAGCGCTCTGGTGGAGGCCTTTGGCACGGCTGTAACTGCAACAAGTGCGAATATCTCCGGCCTTGCGCCCTGTGTATCCGCCGAGGCGGTGGTGGAGATGTTTGGCGAGGGGGTAAATTGCGTGCTGGATGGCGGCAGGGCGGACGGCCTGCCTTCTACTCTGGTGATTCTCGATGAGGGACGGGTGAAGATCCTGCGCGAGGGGCAGATCAGTAGAGAGATGCTCTCTCAATCTCTTTCGCAGACAGCTTTCCCCCCTGATCTCAGACTGCAGCCATAATGGTCCATTGAAACAGCTTGTATTCCGTTCATATTCGAGGTCCAGAAGAAAATTTATTACAGCAATGTTTGATCACGGAGTCTATCGCTTACCTGGAGTCTATCGCTTACCTCGACGTCTCGTTCCTCGCTTTGTGGAGGATAAATTTTTTACTGTAACGGAGAAGATGGGCGAAAGACTGATTATTCAAGGTCCCCATAAAAAAGGCTGAACAGGTTGCCCTGCCCAGCCCTGCATCTTTCTTTTCTACCGGAAAGACTCTCCGTTATCCCCGTGTAAGACTTCGATATTTCGTTCTTTTTGGAATAAGTGAATCTTCTCCGAGCCGTGCTTTTTTATCCTTTTCATAGTCCGTGAAGTTTCCTTCAAACCAAACCACCTCGGAATCTCCTTCAAAGGCAAGGATGTGTGTGGCGATGCGGTCAAGAAACCAGCGATCATGGCTGATTACTACCGCGCAGCCGCCAAAGTTCTCCAGCGCCTCCTCAAGGGCCCGCAGGGTGTTGATATCAAGATCGTTGGTTGGCTCATCGAGCAGCAGTACGTTTCCGCCATCCTTGAGTGTTTTGGCAAGGTGGACACGATTTCGCTGACCTCCAGAGAGCAGGCCAACTTTTTTCTGCTGATCGGGGCCGGAGAAATTGAAGCGGCCGACATAGGCGCGGCTGTTCACTTCCTGGCTGCCGAGGAGTATTGTTTCCGCGCCGCCGGTGATCGCCTCCCAGATGGTCTGCTCGGGATCAGGCAGATCTCGAGCCTGGTCGGCGTAGGCCAGTTTCACTGTCTCACCGACGCGAATGGTCCCTTTATTGGGACTCTCTTCTCCGATAATCATTTTGAAGAGGGTCGATTTTCCCGCACCGTTAGGGCCGATAATGCCGACAATTCCTCCTGGTGGCAGGTTGAAATTCATATCTTCAACAAGAATGCGGTCGCCGAAACACTTTTCTACATGTTCTGCCACAATGACGACCTTGCCGAGGCGCGGTCCTGGCGGGATATAGATCTCCAGCTTCTTCGCCAGTTTTTCATTATCCTGACTGAGGAGCTGCTCGTAGGAGTTGATCCTCGCCTGTGACTTGGTGTGCCGTCCTTTAGGGCTCATTTTGATCCACTCAAGTTCCCGTTTGAGGGTTCGCTGACGGTCACTCTCCTTTTTTTCTTCCTGGGCGAGGCGGTTCTGCTTCTGCTCAAGCCAGCTTGAATAGTTGCCTTTCCACGGAATGCCGATGCCGCGGTCAAGCTCAAGAATCCAGCCGGCAACATTGTCGAGGAAGTAGCGATCATGGGTGACGGCGATGACAGTACCTGGATAATTGTGCAGGTGGTGTTCCAGCCATGCCACGGACTCGGCATCAAGGTGGTTGGTTGGCTCATCAAGCAGGAGAATATCGGGTTGCTTCAACAGAATTCGGCAGAGTGCCACGCGGCGTTTCTCTCCACCAGAGAGGATTCCACACTTCGAGTCGGAGGGGGGACAGCGCAGGGCATTGAGGGCCATCTCGAGGCGGGCATCGAGGTCCCAGCCATCCACAGCATCCAGCTTGTCCTGAACCACGCCCTGCTGATCGATGAGGGTCTGCATCTCGTCATCGGACATCGGTTCGGCGAATTTTTCGTTGATCTGATTAAACTCCTCCAACAGATCAACCGTCTCCTGAGCGCCCTCGCGAGCGATATCCAATACGGTTTTCTCTGGATCAAGTTGCGGTTCCTGAGGCAGGTAATCCACCCGCATCCCGGCGGAGAGGTGGGTCTCGCCGTTGAATTCGGTGTCGAGGCCGGCAAGGATGCGCAGCAGTGTCGATTTCCCGGATCCGTTGAGACCAAGCACACCAATTTTCGCGCCGTAGAAGTAGGAGAGGGAGATGTCCTTAAGGACAGGTTTTTTGTCGTAGAACTTGCTTACCTTGATCATCGAGTAGATGATTTTTTTATCGTCTGTGCTCATATTTCCAGAAATGTTGGAGGTTGGTGCGGCTGCAGTCTATGGTGATTGCACCCGCTGAAAAAGCTGTATGTAGGGGAACATCGAATAATCGTCCATCTTCTTTGTTACAGGCAAAAATTTATTTTCCGACAAAGCGAGGAACGAGACGTCGAGATATTAATCACACCGGTGATGAACGGGAAGCCGGTATACGTACCGTCACGAAAATAATTTCCAAGATACTAATATGGCGGCGGTAAATTTTCTTCTGTGCCTCGAATATGAACGAAATACAAGCTGTTCAAGGTCCCTTAAGGGGTGGTTGTTGTACTTCGCAGTGGAAAAATTCCTTAAACGAAGTGGAAGTTCCCGGCAAAGAAGGAGGACAGGGCGCGGAAGCAGAGCAGTGGGTCGGCACTGCCGGTCATTTCGCGGATCGAATGCATGGCGAGGCTGGCTGCGCCGACATCAACGGTGCGAATGCCGTGGGCAGCCGCCGTTATCGGGCCGATCGTGGAGCCACAGGGCATGTCGCTGCGCATGACAAATTTTTGGGGTGCAATGCCCGCGTCGTGGCAGATATCACAGAAGATGGCAGCGGTGGCGGCGCTGGTGGCGTAGCGCTGGCTGGCATTGTATTTAATTACTGGCCCTCTGTTGAGGCGGATTTCGTGGCCGGAGTCACTCTTTTCCGGATAGTTCGGGTGGGTTGCGTGGGCGTTGTCGAGGCTGATACAGAAAGAGCTGGCCAGGGACCTGCTGCGACTGACCGGATCCGGCAGGATGCGGGACAACACTGAAGAAAGAAAATTTCCCTGCGCGCCGGAGATGGAGAGAGAGCCCGTCTCTTCGTGGTTGCTGCAGTAGAGCAGGGTGTTGCGGCTGCGGTCGGGGTTGGTAATCGCGGTGATGCCGGCGTGGCAGCTGAGGAGATTGTCGAGTCTTCCGGCGTGGATGAACTCACCCTGCAGGCCGCTGAGGCAGGGCGGGGTAAGGTCGTGGCAGAAGAGATCGAAGGCGGTGAGTTCGCAGTGCTCGAAATCGACCTGCGGGTAGATTTTCCGAAGGCGGGCAATGAGAATTGCCTCAAAGTCAGGGGGATTCTCTCCTGTTTCCATCATGATGGGGGGCAGGTTCTGCTGCCTGTTCAACTGCTCAGTGCTGTCCCTGTTGAGATGGATGGCGAGGCTCGGCAGACTGAGCAATGGAGTCTCGAAGTGAATCAGGAAAAGTTTGCTGGTTGGACTGCTCTGCAGGCGGACGGCGACGCGACCGGCCAGGGAGAGGTCGCGGTCGAGCCAGCTTGAGAGGATGGCTCCACCGTAGACTTCAACTCCCAGACGGCGGTAGCCACAGCCGGAGAGTTCCGGCTGTGGCTTGACCTGCAGGGCGGGGCTGTCAGTGTGGGCAGCAATTACGCGGAAGCCCTGTTCTGTAGATTCTCGGCTGCCGAGGGTGAAGGCGAGGAGTGCGGCGCCATCGCGTACTACGTAGTAAGATCCAGGTACAAGTGTCCAGAGGTCGTTTTCTTTAAGTCGTGTAAAACCGTTGTCATCAAGCCGCCTGCTCATTTCATGGATGGCGTGGAAGGCGGTCGGGCTGGCCGTGAGAAAGGAGAAAAGGTCTGTATTATATGCTGCTTTACGGTTTTCCATCGGGGTGCTGTTCATATTTTTCCTGTAGTCGGTGCAGTTCTTCAAGATAACGGTCCCGGTATTTCAGCTGGTCACCGCCATGCTCCATTTCGTCAGCGAGTCGTGCAAGGGTCGGGCGAATGTCGATTCCGTAAGGATTTTTGCCGTCGATATTGGCCTGGTCGATGATTTTAATGGCATAAAAGGTAACCAGCATGCGGGAGGTTGCATCTCGACGAAAAAGGTAAAGCCGCCCACCCATAGTATTGAGCAGAAAGCTGGCGTAGTCTCGCAGGCTTGTCTGGCCGAGTGTGATATCATACTCTTTTTTCAGCAAATCAGGGTGACGGGTGAGGAGATAAAAACTGTGCAGCATATCCTCAAGACTTTCTTTCTCCCGGTCGAGTATACCCTTCAACATGGCAACATTATTTCCACCAAGGACGCGGAAGAAGTGGGCCGTATTTTTCAGCAGGGTGTAGAGATCGTCAGTCTCTCTTACTACTACCGGGGGATTGTCTATAAGTTTCTGGATCAGCCTGGAGAAGTGTTGCCGGGAAGTTTCATCGGTCTGGAATTGCTTCATCCATGGCTGCGCATCAAGGTTTTTATAAAAGGCGTTGAGCTGTTCGACAGCCTGCTGGGGAGTGGTGGTCTCGTCACTGGTTTGTATCTCCCCGGTATCTTCGGGGCTGATCTTTTCTTCTGCAGTTTCTTGTTCCTCTGCAGTTTCTTGTTCCTCTGCAGTCTCTTTTGTTACGGCGGGTTTTTCAACAGGAGAGGGGGAGGAATGTTGTTTCCGAATATCCTGCAGCTGTTGCTGTGCGGTATCCTTCGCTTTATTGAGATAGAGGTTACCCTTTTTGGGGTTGAGTCCATAAAGGACGGCAGTGACAACCAGCAGGACCAGGAGCACCAGGAACAGCAGGCGCAGGAGAAGCGAGCGGTGTTTTACCCTCGAACGGAAAATTTTGTCGGGAGTGTTCTCTTTTATCTTGGAAGTTTGTAAGGGCATTGGCGGGAACGGGTTAGGCTCAAAGGGGGTGTGTATGCAGTTTTAAAGGAACATCGAATAGCCAGTCTTTCGTCCTCTTCTTCGTTGCAGTCAAAAAAAATATCATCGGAATATCAATCATATGTCTGTGGTAAATTCCCTTCTGTGCTTCGAGTATGAACGAAATACAAGCTGTTTCAAGATACCATCAAGATGATACTCAAGTTATCCCCGGATAATATACGGAAGAGAGAAAAAAGTCACGTGGAAGTCTCATTTCTGCTGAGCAAAATTGTTTGGGATGGGGCTGTTGTTGTCGTCTTTTTCCTTTTCTACTTGACGAGAAATCGGGAAAACACTATTTTGTGAATTTGAATGAATCGCCATTCATAAAGTTATGCTTATACCCGTATTAAAAGGGTACAGTTTATACGAAACCGCAGTACAAGATGAATACTAATTTTGGAGGAATCACCATGGCAATTTCAGTATTTGGACACACCAATCCAGACACAGACTCAGTTACTGCTTCTCTGGCGCTGACTGCACTTTTCAAAGCTCAAGGCAAAGATGCCGAGGCTTTCATGCAGATAGATGAAGCTAATCTGAACCCCGAGTCGAAAACTGTTCTCAAACGTTTTGGTCTTACCGCTCCGAAGACGCTGGGTGCTGTTGCTGGTAAAGAAGTCGCTCTGGTAGACTTCTCTGACCTTGGACAAGGTCCCGAAGACCTGGCCAAAGCAGAAGTTGTCGCCATTGTTGACCATCATAAACTCGGCGATGTTACCACCAACTCCCCGCTCCTCTATCGGGCCGAACCTGTTGGTTGCACAGGTACAATTCTGAACAAAATGTTCAAGGAAGCAGGGGTTACCATTCCCAAAGATATCGCTGGCGGAATGCTCAGTGCAATTCTCAGTGATACCGTTAATTTCAAATCCCCAACCTGCACCGAAGATGACAAGGTTGCAGTTGCCGAATTGAAAGGCATCGCAGGCGTTACCGATACTGACGAAATTTTTATGGAAATGCTCAAAGCGAAGTCTGCTGTTGCTGGAATTCCGGCAAAAGACCTGCTGTATCGCGATTACAAAGATTTCGACATGAATGGCAAAAAAGTTGGTGTTGGTCAGCTTGAGCTTGCGTCTCTTGATCAGGTTGCCACTGTTCGTAATGATCTGGAGAAAGCCATGGCAATTGCCAAGGCAGAGGGACGTCACAGTGTTCTGCTCATGCTCACCGACGTTGTAAAAGAGGGCACCGAACTTGTTGTTCTCTCCGATGAGCCTGCTGTTATTGAGGGTGCCTTCTCTGGTAAACTCAAAGATGGTTCCATGTGGATTGACGGCATGATGAGCCGTAAAAAACAAACTGTACCTAATCTGCAGAAAGCTTTCGGCTGCTGATTTTCTGAAGCTGATACAAAACGAAAGACCCCGCTGTGCTCACACAGAGCACAGCGGGGTCTTTTTCGTTGAGACAGACAGCTTCCCAGCTGCTCCGGCTCAATGTAAAACTCCCAAATTTTGCTGCGACCCTTTTCCTGCTATTCGACAACAAGCAACCTCTTTATCCTGGTGCAACGTGTTGAGCGGTTCGTTATAAAGAACACGAAAGCAATAATTTACGGGTACCTTGAATAATTCAGCTTTCGCCTGTCTTCTTCGTTACAGCCAAAATTATCCTCCGACAAAGCGAGGAACGAGACGTCGAGGTAAGCGCTATGCTCCAGGTAAGCGATAGACTCCGGGTAAGCGATAGACTCCGGGTAAGCGATAGACTCCGTGATCAATCATGTCTGCAATAAATTTCCTCCTGCGCCTCGAATATAAACGAAATACAAGCTGTTTCAAGATAGCTTTATATGTGAATCATGTAATTTTTCAAAAAAACCGTGGAAACAAAAAATATTTTTAAAATTAAACAGGAAATTACTGTTGCTATATCTCCATTTTTCGCGGTGAAACTCTTTATCTTTCCCATAACTTTTTGAAAAGTTACTGAATAATCCTGTTTGGTCGCCGTCTTTTTTATAGCGAAAAGTATCCTGACACATAGGGGCTGGCCGTAAACCGCTGCCGTGGTCGGAAGAAGCTCCTTGCACTGATGCGAATCATGGGAGTAATGTTGTTGTTTCCTGAGGTCTGGAATAAACAACATGAGGGGATTGAAACAAAAATGGAAAAAGTGGCGAAACTCACCATGGACGACAAAAAGAAATTGCCTTTCAGGACAGTGCTGCGTTTTTTGGGGCCAGGTTTTTTAGTTACTGTTGGCTTCATTGATCCAGGAAACTGGGCTACTAATATCGAAGGCGGATCGAAATACGGCTATGATCTGTTGTGGGTTATAACTCTCAGTACCATTATGCTGATCATTATCCAGAACATGTCGGCCAGGCTGGGGATTGCCACTGGCAAATCACTTGCGGTTAATATCCGTGAAAACTTCTCCAGGCCGGTGGTTTATCTGCTTGGCATTACCATTGTTTTGGCCTGCGTGGCCACTGATGTTGCCGAACTGCTGGGCGGGGCGATCGGTTTCAACCTGCTCCTTGGTACCCCTTTATGGCTGGGAGCTTTTATTACCGTGGTCTTTGAGGTTGTGATGATTATCAGCCTGAGATATCATCGACTTGAGGCCGCAATCATCGGTTTTTTGGCAATCATCGGGATCTGTTATATCATTGAAATACTTATTGTCAAACCCGACTGGGCACTGCTTGCCCCGGCCCTTGTCATTCCAAGGGTGAACAGCAGCAGTATCTATGTAGCGATGGGTATTCTCGGGGCAGTGGTTATGCCCCATAATATTTTCCTCCACTCCAATGTTATTCACAGCAGAGAATGGGGAAACTCGGAAGAGGGTAAAAAAAAGCTGCTTAAATATGAGAAGATAGATACCAGTGTGGCAATGATTATGGGCTGGATTGTTAACTCAGCAATGATCATCGTTGCTGCTGCTGTCTTTGCCCGGCACGGTATAGCCGTAGACAGTATCGAACAGGCTTCGGAAACCCTGAAACCTCTTGCTGGACCTTTAGCCGGTTTTCTTTTTGCGCTGGCCCTTGTTTTCGCTGGAGTCGGCTCATCGGTCACGTCTTCAATGGCCGAAGTGAATGTCATCACTGGTTTTCTGGGTAAGCCGGAGGATCCCCGGACCTTTCTCTATAAGATTTCTGTATTTATTACCGCTGTCCCGTCGTTTTTTATTATTATGTCCGGGATGGATACCTTCCGAATTCTTATCTTCAGTCAGGTTGTTCTCAGTATTCAGTTGCCCTTTACCCTGATTCCACTGTTAATCCTTTGCCGTAAAGGGGGCATAATGGCAAGTTTCAGGAGCGATACCAAAGAATTTTGTGCCGCGGTCCTGATCTCGGCAATTGTCATCGCTTTAAACCTTTATCTGCTCTACTCGACAGTCACCGGAGAATGATCCCGTGCAAATTTATAAAAAAATTCTAGTGACCATTGATTGTTCAGATGTCGATGGTCCGATTCTTACCCATGTCGGGGCACTGGCTCAGCAGAATAATGCCCAGGTTGTGCTCATGCACGTCATTCATGCCCATACCCTTGACCAGGACCGAGTCTTGCGTGATAAATCCTCACTTGCCATGGAAAATTACCTGGCCAGGATGAAAGGGCTGGGTGTTGATGCCCGGTCAATCATTAAAAGCGGTGAACCCGAGGATGAAATACTGAAAGAAGTTGAAACTGGCGATTACGATCTGGTGGCGATGGCAACGCATGGCCACAATTTTTTGGGAGACATTCTGTTTGGCAGCGTTTCCGACAGTCTTAAACACAAAATCAGTATCCCGCTATTATTACTTAAATATGGAGAGAAAATTGTAAAAACCAAAGAATAAATGGACCTTTTGTCTGTTTCTTAAATACTCATATTTTTTTACATCTAGAAATCAGAAGATCCTTTCTGTGAGCGAATATTCTGAGTTCTCTCCCCCCTGTTAAACGCTCCGAGAACCGGAATACCTTACTCTTTTTTTTGAGAGGGTCGCGATAAAACTGGAAAATCGAATCGTTACTTTTTTGCTCTGATCAGAAAGAACAGCTTTCTACTGTGGAACTGCTCTGAAACATTACCGCTGATGTTGACCTTATTTTTGTCAATATTGGGTTTGTCCGGATCGGGAGCTGCTTAATCTGTTTCCTTATGGGTAACATGGAGTAATCTTGTATTTCGTTTATATTCGAGGCACAGGAGGAAATTTACCACAGGCATATGTTTGATCACGGAGTCTATCGCTTACCTGGA
>JALNVI010000064.1 GCA_023231425.1 Desulforhopalus sp.
CCTTTCTCCCTTTATTTAGGGAGGCGGATGCGTTTCTCTTTGTCGAGTTTGGGGTTGGGACGGTAGAGGATGATGGTTTTGCCGATAAGCTGAACCATTGCCGCATGGGTTTTTTCGGCGATAAGATTGGCCGTTTCGTCCTTTTCCAGACCGCTGTTCTGAGCGATTTTCACCTTAAGCAGTTCCCGTCGGGAGAGCTCGCTGCTGGCCATCTCGATAAGGCCTTCGCTTAAACCTTCCCGGCCGATCTGTACCAGCGGGTTGAGTGGATGAGCAAGTCCCTTGAGATATTGTCGTTGTTTTGAGTTGATCTCCGGAGCCGGTGCCAGTTTCTCTTTCTTTTTGGGTTTTTTCAGTAGTTCCATGTCGCATTGTCTGCTTTTTCAGCCGACAAGTCCTTTAAAAATTTTTATTCCGCCCACCCAGGTTCCAATGAGAGAACCGATACTGGAGAAGGCAAAAACGAGGAAAATACGCAGCAGGCGGTTCTTCCACCAGCCACGTACGGTGGCAATATCATTGCTGGATGTCTCAAGCTCATGGATCACCGGCGGTTGCAGCCACACCTGGGTGAAGGCACAGACATAGCCCGCTCCGATCACCGGAGTAAGGCTGGTGAAGGGAGCTGCGAGAAAGGCTGTAAGAATTGTCAGTGGATGGGCAAAGGCAAGAGCTGCGCCGATGGCCGAAGGAATTCCGTTGGCCAGGAACCAGTAGAGCATATTGCTGCCTGCTGCTTCCATTCCTTCGCGCCAGCCGATGGCGATGATGGAGCCGATAATGAGGAGCGGAATGCTCCAGCCAGCCACCTTAAATCCGATGGAGATGGGGGGGATAGCTGTAATCTCTACGAGTTTATCGCGATTATCTTGATCAAACTTCTTCAGCATTCCTGCCACGTGGCCTGCACCGACCACCGCAACAAAGCGTTTGCCCGGAGAAGCCTTTATTTTCTCAACAATATAAGTGTCACGTTCGTCAATCAATACTTTCTTCAGTTCTGGCAGGCTGCTTCCCATCTCACTGAGCATTTCATCAAGGACATCTTTGTGGCGCATCTCCTCAAGCTGTTTCTCGGAAAGTTCTTCCTTCTCAAAAATACCGGCAAAGAGGCTGGCAAGGAGCCAGCCCTTGCGCCAGAGGGGCGTACATTTCCATGCCCGGCGCAAGGTAATGCGTACATCACGGTCACAGAGTGAGATCTGGATGTTCTTTTCTCGGGCAATATTTGCGGCGGTGAGCAGTTCCGCACCTGGTTTCACACCGGTTTTTCCGCCGAGGCGTTTCTGGTAACTGGCCATCATCAGGTTGACGATCAGTGCCGAGATCTGCTTGTTTTTGATGACGGTTTTCAGGTCAAGCTCTTTCCACACCTTTTCCTGAGTGATCGCCTGGTAGCGTTTTTCATCAAGCTCAAGGCAAACGCAGTCCGGTTCCTCTCTGGTGAGCACCTCGGTGACCAGGTCCACGGAGTCCTGCGAAATGTGGGCAGTCCCGATGAGAAGGATGGTATTATCACCACAGTGCACTTCGTGGACATCCCGGCCGTATTGATGTGCTGGAAAGGGAGAAGATGGCATTTCTGCAACGGTGTCAGTGGTGTTCATGGGTGGGCCTTCTGGGTAACGGCAGGCAAGTACCGGAGAGCATTGAAGTCGAGGGGAAAATTGTCCCGGATTTAGGGGGGAATCTCTGAAAAGAAGACGAAAAGCGGGGAGAAAAGCCGATGCCCTTCCTTCTATTCCAGATAATTTGCGTCAAAATAGACCGCCGAGTAGTTTTCTGCAAGGCGTATCTGCATTCTCCGGGACGGCCTGCATAAAAGGTGGGGCAGAAGAAGCTTACCCGCGCTTGATTCTGAGGGTGCGGCCGGGGTGGATCTGGTTATTTGTCAGATCATTCCATTTCTTGAGATCATTTAAGGATACTTGAAATTTGAGACAAATCATCCACAGCGAATCGCCATTCTGCACGTGGTACAACTGCAGGGCACTGTCGGCCATGGCAATTTGAGATCTATGACTGCGGGGATTGAGAATCTTTTTTTGCACCGCCGCAATAAAGGGCACTCCGTGCTTTGTTTCCCGGTCGTTTGTGTATTTTTTCGGCTGGCTGGCGGCGATGGTTACGATATCTTTGGTGACGTCCCCAGTCTTTTTAATTCCGGAAAGGTCAGCGTGACCGGCCTGATCAATGAAAAGTGCGAGTTGTTTCCCCACGTGGAGACTGTTTTTGCTCTTTAGTCCGTTCCACTGTACGAGGAGTGTGTTCGGGATGTGATATTTATGAGCAATACCGTTAATGGTATCTCCGGATTTAACCTTGTACAGGATCAGGTTGTCTTTGGATGCCAGCATCGCGTTGCTGGACCCCCTGGGCAAAATTTTGCTGGTGAAGGTACTGTAAGGAATACGCAGCTCTTGTCCGGGGGTGAGATGGTTGCTGGTGAGATTGTTGACTCTGAGAAGGGTGGTGGTGTTGATGTTATAGCTGTTACAGATTGAAGCGATGGTGTCACCGGCCTTGATTTTGTGATCTTTGAAATCTGTAGTGGCGATGGTGTGCAGGCGTTTCATATTGGACATCGCCACGTCCTTCGTGCCTGCGGGAATTTTTAACTGGTAACTTGCGACACTTGCAGGAGTCATGGGTTTGCGCAGTTCCGGGTTCAGCTGACGAATTTTTTTGGCACTGGTCCCTGCGACGAGGGCCACGGCATCCATGCGCATGGAGGGTCCGACGGTGATGGTATCCCAATTGAGCGGCTTCTCAAGCTTTACACTGCCAAATCCATATTTCTCGGGATTGCGGGCGATGAGAATGGTGGCGATGAGCTTGGGTACATACCGTTTTGTTTCCATCTGCAGGTGGTCTTCGGCGGCGAGAGGCCAAAAATTATTGACATCGTATTTGCGCATCCCGCTGTGGATCTTTCCGGGGCCGGCATTATACGCGGCAACCGCGAGATGCCAGTCACCAAAATCACGATAGAGATCACCGAGGTAGCTGGCGGCGGCATGGGTTGATTTTTTCACATTGCGGCGTTCATCAACCCAGTTTGTTACATTGAGGTTATACATGCGACCTGTACTGGCCATGAACTGCCACAGCCCTACGGCGTTGGCCTGGGAACGGGCGACGGGATTAAAACCGCTTTCTACCATGGAGAGATATGCGAGATCTGTGGGGATACCGCAGGCAGCAAACTCCTTCTCCATTATTTCGAGATATCTTCCTGATCGGCAGAGTTTCTTTACAAAATCCTGGCGCTGACTGGTTTGAAAAATATGAATATAGGTGCGAACCTGATTATTCAACTCCACCGGAAAGTCGTAAATCTTTTCCTTGACTTCCCCCTGGCCCATCTTGCTGGCAAGTTGAACATCGGGCGATTCCCAGTTCCCGGATTGGGAGAGCGCCTCCACCTCTTCGGCAATATCATGTGTAGATTCGGCATCTTCCAGCGGGTCTTCTTCCTCTGTAGAGGAATCCACTGCGTTGGAGGACACGTAGTGGCTGGTGACCGGGCAAGCACGATCAGCGGTGGAATCCTTATCCAAAGAGGCGCAACCGCTGAGCATGAGCGGAAGAACGAGGATTGTAGCACAGGTCAGCTGCAGCAGGTGGCATTTTTGCATGTCAGTTGTGTTTTATGTGAGTAAAGGAGTTGTAAAATAAACTCGGGTGTTGAGTTCCAGAGGTAAAGTTGGTACATAATTCAGTTTCACAGCGGCATGGAGTAAGTATGAAAAAAGAATTTTTTTTCTAAATCTACTTACTGACTTATTTCTCAGGTGAAAAACTTTTGACCCGGAATATGGGATGGAACATCTTGAAATACCGCTGATTTCAAGGGATATTGACAAACAACAGACCTGTAGTTAAACCCGATATTCCGACAAAGTGCAACATTTTTAGCGGCTTTTTATGAAGGGGCCGGCTTCCTTCAATTACTTCTTTCCCATTTCCGCTTCTTCAAAATGATAAAGACAATTATTCGTTTTTCCCTTTTCTTTCTCCTGTTGCTGGTGCTGGCTGGTGCTGTCGGTGGCTTTTGGCTGCATCATCTAATTGTTCAGGACCCCGAGGGAGAAATCCAGCCTGAACACATCCAGAGTCTGCTGGGTCGGGAGAGTCCTGTCTTCTACAGCGACGGCATAACGCCCCTCGGTGTTTTTTTCGATACTGAACATCGGCAGTATGTAAAATTTGAAGACATTCCTAAAGATTTTGTCAATGCTCTCGTCGCTTCCGAAGACAACCGTTTCTTTGAGCACTCGGGATTTGATCCTGAAAGTATCCTGCGGGCGATGGTAAAAAATATCCAGGCAGGTCGAGTGGTCCAGGGCGGTTCCACCCTCACTCAGCAGACCGCCAAGAACCTTTTCAAAAGATCGGAACGCTCCTACGAGGCCAAGGTGCAGGAACTGATCCGTGCTCTTCGTCTTGAACATTTTTACACCAAAGAACAGATCTTTGAGTTTTACGCCAATCAGTTCTATGTCAGTGGCAACGGGCTCGGGCTTGGCATAGCCGCCCGTTACTATTTTGACAAAAAAGCGGAGGATCTCTCCCTCGTCGAGTGCGCCTTTATTGCCGGCAGTGTTAAACGTCCGAATTACTACAATCCTTTTCGCAAGAAAACGGAAGAGGGTATGGCACTGGCCAGAGAACGGGCGCAGATCCGTCTCGGTTACGTGCTGGGCGAAATGCTTGATTTGGGTATGATTGATCAGGCGACCCGCGATGAGGCAATTTCTCACCCCATTGAGTTTAAACATGGCAAGGTCGGTTATGCGCTGGATTATGTCATGGAGCTGGTGCGGGATGCCGTCTCCTCCGATGAGGTGCTTGATGCCCTCGCCGGTCATAATATAGATAACATTGCCACCTCCGGGGTACGCGTTGTAACAACAATAGATAAGGATTTGCAGAAAGAGACACTCTTCTCCCTGCGGCGCCATCTCTCCAACGTGGATGTCAACATCCGTGATTATAAACGCAGCGCGGTGCAGAAGGAGCTTGCTGCCCTTGATTATACCGGCGATTCGGTGGTTGAACCGGGTGCGTTTCTCCTGGGGACTATCCGCGAAGTGGGAGCGCAGGGCGGTAAGACGCAGATTTCTGTTACTCTCGACAAAAAACTCGGGGTGGGGATAATTGACCAGGATGGCCTTGCTGACGTTGCCACCGGGAGAGCGCGCTTTAACCTTAACAGTCGCGGGGCAGAGGCGAAAAAAGGCGATTTCGTGGCACTGCTGAAAGAACTTCAGCCCGGTGACCGCGTCTGGGTTCGGGTGGTAAAAGCTCCTCCCGAGACTAAAAAGGCAGAAGGTGAGACGGTTCGTGAAGGCGAACTCAAACTCGCTCTGGCCCGCTATCCGAAGATTCAGGGGGCGGCAATCGTGGTGCGGGACGGGCGCATTATCTCCATGAGTGGAGGGACAGAAGACAGGTTCTTTAACCGCGCTTTCTACGCCCGCCGAACCATGGGATCGGCTTTTAAACCCCTTGTCTATACGGCGGCGGTTCAGCTCGGGTGGAATTCTGCCGACCTGCTGCGCAATGCCCGGAGCGTTTTTAACTATCAGGGGATACCCTATTTTCCCCGGCCTGACCACCACAGTCCCTTTTCCGAGGTTTCGATGAACTGGGCAGGGGTGAAATCTGAAAACGTTGCTTCCATCTGGCTGCTTGATCATCTCTGTGACAAACTCAATCGCGCTCAGTTTCGGGAAGTGGCCGATCAGCTTGGTTTGACACCGCAGAAGGAGAGCAGTGGTGCCACTGAATCCTACCGCGCCTACGTCACCCGCATGCAGAAAACTATTGGCATCAACGTTGGTAGAAATACCCTCGAAACAGCAGCGTATAACCGTGCCGTAAAGGCCCTGGAGGCGGATTTCGTTTTTGACGGCATGGGGGCTGAGTATGAACAGTTGCGCGATCTTCCGTATGGCGTTAATTTTGCGGCCCTCTCCAACTCTTTACAGGAACAGATCGAGCAGACATCTGACGCGAAGAAGAGAGGGGAATTGTTTAAGCGACGGGATGTGCTGGGGCAGAGTTATCTGCAGCTGCAGCAGGGGCGACAGCCCCTTGAAGCCTTTCAGACGGCAGTATCCACCGAGCTTGCACATGATCTCGGCTTCTTTGAAACGCATCAACCGATTCATGGTCCTCTTTATAAAGGGATGATTGACGGTGAGTTCTACTTTTCGCCGAAGAGTACAGAAAACATGGTCCTCTTTGACGGAGACAGTCTCTTACAGTATCTGGGGAAGATGAGTGATACTGAACGGCGTCTCTTCTGGGATGGCATTCACGTCGGGACATCCGGGATAAGCAATTACGCCGTCGACAGGGTCAACAAACAGTTTCAACAGGAATTGGCTGAACTCTCCGGCAGGCGTCCCTATGACTTTGAAATTCTGGAGAATATCCCCGATTTTCGCGTCGCGCTCGGACTGCAATATGTAGTTCAACTTGGTCATAAAATGGGCGTCAGCAGCGACCTGCAGCCGGTGCTCTCCTTTCCCCTCGGCTCCAACGTGGTTACCCCCTTTGAGATGACCCGCCTCTATGAGACAATAGTGAGTGGCAGTCTTGTTACCTGGGGCGGGCGACGGACCTTTGCAGGCGGTGTCGACTCGGTGGAAGACAGCACCGATTCGCTAAGCATTATTGACCATATTGAGTCTGCGGACGGTGACCTCCTCTATCAGCCGATGCGACGTGCCCTCCGCGTAGTTGATGCGAAGACCAGTATGGAGATCAACTCCATACTCAGTAATGTTATCCTCTTTGGGACCGGCAACCACGCCTGGCACAAGGTGCGCTATATTAATCCGGAGAAAAAACTCGACCTGCCGGTTCCTCTGCTTGGCAAGACGGGGACCGCCAATAATTACACCAACAGTTCTTTTTTCGGCTTTGTGCCGGTGGTCGACAGCTCTGGCAAAGGGATGACTCTGCAGGGCGGTTATGCCGTGGGGGTTTATGTCGGGTTTGACAACAATGACTCCATGCGTCACGGCGGTGTGTATATCAGTGGCTCCAACGGCGCTCTGCCTGCATGGGCCGATGTCGCCAGTGTCATTCTCAAGAAGGACGGCATGGTGCAGAAACTTGACCCGCAGGTGCTTTCAGCGTATGGTCCGAGTATCCTCTGGCCGGAACTCGGACAGATCAATCTCAAGGTTGATCGTGACACTGGCGGTCGGGTTGCCATCCCTGCCACGATCGTGGAAGACGGTACCCGGGCAATTCGCACCTTTGGCCAGGTGAATAATCTCGGTCGCTTCGGTGGCACCTCTTTTTTCAAACCCTTCTGGAGCAATGCCAGCGCTCAGCCCTTGAACCGTGGACCCGCAGATATCGTCAAAGAGGAGAACGTCGAGTTGTAACAGCGCCGATATTACATGAAGCCGGGCTCCGGTGACATCCTTCAGGCGGAACTGAAAATCCTGCAAATTTTTGAATGGTACGAATATGAAAAAGATAATAGTCAGTGCGTTTCTCACCCTCGGAATGACTGGTCTCACCGGTTGTGCCATGGAACGGTCCGGTCTCCCCTCACAGCCTGCTGAGGCGCCAGCTGTCTCCTCTTCTGAGCTTTCCGGAGATGTGACAGAGGAGGAATCGGTAAAGAAAGAGATGTCTGTGGTGATGCCGGATATCGACTATGTCAACGGGCGAATTCTCGAATATAACCACAAGCTCGATCGCTGGAAAGAACTCGACCGCAGATCAGCGGGCGCGGACCTCAGCAAAAACAAAGCAGAAGAGATGGTGCGTTGTTTTCGCCGCATGCAAACCATCCTCAATTCCTTCAATACTCTGAGCTCTCAGATGCTCTCAGCTGAAGGTGAGGCAAAAGCGGCCAGCCGAGAGCAGATTCTGGAACTGCAGAAGAATGATGTCTCTTTCCTTGAAAGCAGCTGCGGTGCCATGCTTAACCAGGAGACGGATGTCCCTTTGCCAGGCATGAAGCTCAAGGTTGATCTTGCCAACTTTGAGAATCTTATCGAACGCAACTCTGCGGCGGGGGAATATGAGCAGGTGGTGCAGGTCTGGCTGGGGATCCCCGAAGAGTTATTACCTCAGGTCAGTATCAGAACGCGTATCAAATATGGAAATGCGCTGATGTATCTGCATCAGGAAGCACAGGCGGCGCTGGTATATGCCGAGGTTGTTGACGGGATGTCCAGCTCAAAAGAGCAGGCGATGGACCTTGTTTCTCTGCGTCGGGTTCTGGCCGACCTCTACACTGCATCTGCTGACTATGATGCGGCCCGTAAACAGTATCAAAAGATCTCCGAGGGCTATGAAAACCCTGGGCGTCTTGAGGAGTGGCCCCGGGTGCAGCTCTCCATCCTTGACAGTGCCGCTGCCGGTTCTCCGGAGTTGGCGGAGTATTCCGCACTGCTGCGTAATTTCCTTGGTTTTATTCCGAAAAAAGACGGTTTCAGCGTAAGATGGCAGGCGGAAAAGTTTCTCACCGACTACCCCTATTCGCCGGTCGCTGCCAATGTCGACTATATCAAAGAGGTTTCTGTTAACCTTGCCAATGAGTGGTTTAACGATTTCCTCGCGCAGGTGAATGAGCTTCAATCCGCGGGCAAGTTTCAGGATGCACAGGATTTGCTGGAGACAATCCCTGCTGATATCATCAGCCCGGAACAGCAGCTGCAGCTGAAGAAGAAACTGGAGGAAATTCAACTCGCCTCGACGGGCAGCAGTGAGACTGTGCCGCTGCAGGATGTGCAGGATGTGCAGGATGTGCAGAATGTGCAGGATGTGCAGAATGTTCAGGACGGGCAGGATGGGCAGGATGTACAGAAACGCTGGAATGATGCGATGAATCTCGCCCGTGATGAGAAATATGATGAGGCCATTGCTGCCGTTTCTGCCCTGCGTGATACGGTTTATGCCGCAAAGGCAGAGGTGAAGATTCAGGAGCTGACTGAAGAGGCGGCACAGAGTGCACGCAGCCGCGCGGCGCAGCTCTTTCTGCGCTTTACGGAAAGTCAGGATCCTGTAGAGAAGAAGCAGCTGCTGGAAGAGAGCCGCGATGTGCTGCAGGGCATTCTGCAAAAGTATCCTGAATCGGTTATTCGCAGCAAGGTGATTGATAATCTGGACCGGGTCAACCAGAGTCTCAATGAGCTCGGATTCGCAGACGTCCCGGCGCAGCCCGTTACCCCTGCTGATGCGCTCCCTGTGCAGTAAATTTTCTGCTCCACAGGAACATGAAAAGGCCGTCTTTCCTTTTTCGGAAAGACGGCCTTTTTTGTGGGCGTTGCAGGAAAGAATTCTTCTTCGTTACAGTCAAAAATTTATTCTCCGACAAAGCGAGGAACGAGACGTCGAGGTCAGCGCTATTACTCCGATATCATCAAAAGTTATGCCTGCGGTAAATTCCCTCCTGGCCCTCGAATATGAACGAAATACAAGCTGTTTCGAGGGATCCTTTATTCTGCGAGAGTCATCTGCAGAGCCCCGTCTGTTACCTTGAGTGATGTCACCCCCGCGGCGAACTGCTTCCAGAAGCCAGTGTCTGCTCCGGCCTGCTCCACAAGATCGACGTTTTTCATTCCTCCGAGCCAGGCTGCGGGTACCGGAATCCCCATCAGACTTACCCCTTTGACCATGACAATGGGATGCCCGTTTTCGTAGGCAAGCCGGGCTCCGGCTTTGATCTTCAAGGTTTTTCCTCCGAGAACAGGGACATCCTGATCAAGGGGCAGGCGTACCCGCAGGCTGACCAGGTCATCGGAGAAATCGACTGCCACCTTGTCGGCGAGATCGGTGTTGTGGGCCAGAAGGGCATTTACTTCCCGCTCGGTAAGAATGATGGTGCGAGAAGCGCCTTCTTCAGAATATTTATCCGGCTGAAGCACCCCGTTGCGCACGTCGTCATCGTTGGTCGAAGCTGTGGGAATTTTCTCCGCCGGAGTGCTTTCTGTTTTGAACAGGGAGCCCTCGAATTCGGCAAGTTTATTGTCCAGCACTGTCTGCTCCTGAGATGTCAGGACCACCGGCTGCAGAGGTGAGGCAAAGAAAGTGCTCTTGATGATCCAGCCGGTGACGGCGGCGGTGACGACCATCACCCCCAGCATCATTAGAATTACATGACTCCATTTGAAAGCTCCACGCTGCTGTTTTGGCTGTGGCTGCAGAGAAGGCGAAACCGGTTCTTTAATCTCAGCTGGTTGTTTCATGTCTGCTCCTGTGTAAAAAGGTTGGATATTTCCCAAGGGGAATTTGGGTACCTTGAATAATCGCCCATCTTCTTTGTTACAGTAAAAAAATATCATCGGAGGCAAGTGCTATACTCCAGGTAAGCGTTAGACTCCGTGATCAACCATGGCTGTAATAAAGTTCATCCTGTGCCTCGAATATGAACGAAATACAAGCTGTTTCAAGGTTACCCATTTGTATCAACTTTTTTCCTCTGCGCTCATGGGGATCGCGATGTCAGTTTGCATCGATGGCTGATTTTGTTCTTCGGTCGTCAATTCCTCCCTGGTATTTCTCTACCATGATGTATATTGTTCACGTTGAAACCTGTAATAGTTTCAATAACATATTATGCACTTTTTGCAAAATTCGGAGAAAATCATGAGTACAGTTCTTGTTGCTCTTGCAGAAGGGTTTGAAACGGTGGAAGCACTGGCAGTGGTTGACGTTATGCGGCGTGGCGGGGTTGAAGTGGTTACCGCGTCCGTTGGTGAGAATCAGCAGGTGAAATCTTCTCATAACGTAGAGGTTACTGCCGACAAAATGATTCGCGACTGTATGGATTCTCAGTGGGATCTCATCGTCATGCCCGGCGGTGTTAAAGGCTCAGAAAATCTTGCCAAATCCCCCGAGGTGGAGAAACTTCTGAAGAACCAGAATGCAAAAGGGCGTCTCTTTGGTGGTATCTGCGCCGCTCCCGCTCTGGTTCTGGAAAAACAGGGCCTGCTGGAGGGCAAAAAAGCTACCTGCCATCCCGGGTTTATGGATAAGATTGCTCCAGAGCGGCGGCAGGATGAAGGGGTTGTCGTCGCCGGGAACTGTGTCACCGGACGTGGTGCCGGCTGGTCTCTCCCCTTTGCCCTTGAGATGCTCGAAAAGCTGGAAGGCAAAGAAAAACGCGAGGCCGTTGAGAAAGGAATGGCACTGCGCTGATTTTTTTCAGGGAGAAGGTTTTGCTCTTTCTCTCACGTGTCTGAACTCGACGGAGAAGGGAGCATCGGCAGGTCTTTCAGCATGCTGTCATTACCGAAGATGCGCAGAGTCAGTTCGTAGGTAAACCCCCACAGGTAGTAATCTGCCAGTGGCCAGGAGGGATAGAACCTGCCCGGCAACCGGGCTGGCATCATCTCCCGCATGGCGTGGCCGTTTGGACGGAGAAAATCGGCTATCTTCACCCAGCATGCCCCCTGTATCTCCCGTTGTTGAAGAATGAGAGAGGGGCGGTGGTCCAGACGAAAGTGGAAGGGATGCACTGGCACCGGATGTTTGGTGCTGCGGGCGGCGGGAGTTGCTGGCAGCTCCTCAACCAGAGCTGTGGGGGAGAGCTTAATGCCACACTCTTCACAGGTTTCACGGATGGCGGTGGAGAGCGGAGAACCGTCGTCAGTCTGACAGCGACCACCGGGAAAGGCGTATTGTGCCGACCAGTGGTCATTTTTACTGGTACTGCGGCGCAGCAACAGTACCTCGCGGTCCGGCTTTACGATCTCAATAATGGCCACCGCGGCAGCCCGGGAAACCTCATTTTTTCTGTCGTAATTCATATCATTTAAAAAATAAAAGTAAAGGGAAGGGTAGAAAATCTGTTTTCTGCTTTTCCTCGTTCGATTAAAAAAAGCAAGGAGTAGAACAATGGATAAGCCCCAATTCGCAACAGTTACAGTAATTCTTCCCTCTGGCCGTCTGTCGGTTGAAATGATGACGGTGGCTCAGGAGGTCGCTGTAAAATATGGACTCGGAATCTATTTTTCACTGTCACAGAACCTTCGTCTCACCGGCGTGAAGGATGAAGACATGGAGGCTGTAAAGGCTCCATTTGCCGCCCTTGGGGCAACATTTAAGAAACCAGGTGTTCTCCATAAACCACGTATTTGCACCGGAGAAAAATACTGTTGCCTCGGGAAATATGATACTGAGGCGCTGAGCGACCGTATTCTCGCACTTTACGCTGAAGTCCCCACCAAACCCAAGCTTAAAATTGCCCTCGCCGGTTGTCAAAATATGTGCTCCAATCCACTGACAACCGATATCGGAGTGGTCGGCACCTGCAGGGGGTTTGATGTCTACGCCGGTGGACGCGGCGGCAGCAGACCTGCCATCGGCAGGAGGGTGGGGAAGGATGTCGATGAGAAAACCGTGCTGGAGATGGTTGGGAAGCTCATCGAATATCACAATAATGTTGATGTGAAAAAACTGCGCCTCTGTCAGTGGATTGATAATACCGCTTTTCCTTACGCGGAGGTCTGAATTTTTTTATCCTGAAAAATACAGTTCCCCAAAAAACTCCGGACAATGAAAGTCTGGAGTTTTTGTTTGTATGGGACTCCACGAAAGGTAGTGGGGCTGTTTCTGATGGTCGCCGCATTTGTAGAAGTTGGCGCGGGCCCTTACTCCGCTCAGGGACGTAACCCCGCTGAGGGAGAAGATCGCGGCGGGAATTTTCAGCGCCACAGACCAGCGCGTTGTTCCTGGCAGCTCCAATGGTCGGTGGCCGAGGGACGGTGTGGCGATGATCTTCTGCAGGAGGCTCTCCGGCAGAAGTTTTCTTTGCTCGCGGTTCGGTCCCCATGCCGCGTGCAGCACACCGATGCAGTTGCATTCAATATTGAAGTAGTTTCGGTTGTCGAAGGAGATAAAAAATTCCACACAACTGTCCTGCCATACGGGGCCGTTTGCATGGGTGGTTACCGCCCGGCACTCCTGCTCTTTTGTATCAAAACGCAGTTCGATGGCATCACAGCTGTGGCTGATACTGAAATTAACAACAGCACACTGCGGAAAATCCCAGTTATTGCAGTCCAGCGCTGCTGTTACCGTGTTGGCACTGACGATTTCAACTCTTTTCATTGAAAAAAAGGGGTCAGAACTCTTTATTAGATTTTCGGGGGCGGCCAGGTCCCTTATTTGAGATTCGGAGACCCAGTCTCTGAGATACTTCCTGGCGGAATCGGTCGCTGCCGGTTAACTGACCTCTCTGGAGTGCATTTCTGATCAACGTGATCTCTGCTTCAGGAATTGTGTCACAAACATACTGCTTATAAGCTGTCTGGCGATCCCGTTTATTCTTTCCCAAAGACAGGTATGATGTATCGAAATCCACAGTCTGATCATCGCTTCCTTCCGCCTTGCAGCGATAGCTCGCCCATTTGTAGTCTTGAGGGGCTGAGACCATACCGGTACGCAGAGGGTTCAAGTCAATATAACGACAACACGCTGGCAGGTAATCTGCAGTTGAGATAATGCTTGATTTAAAACGGCCCTCCCAGAGGCTGCCAGATCGGCCTTCACGTTTATTCGCATACCGCGTCTGCCTCCCGGCGACTCCTTTCATGAGTCTTGAAAGGGACTCAGGATCATCACCTGGCTCAATAACCAGGTGCACGTGATTGGTCATCAGGCAATAGGCGTAAATCCTGCATCCAAATTCTTTTTTGAAATGAATGAGATTGTCCCGATAATAGTTGTAATCATCGTCTTCAACAAAAATGGTCTGCCGGTTGTGACCGCGTTGGACGATATGATGAGGTGTATTGGGGAGAAGTATTCGTAATGGTCGAGGCATGCTGTATATGCTACCATGCGTGTCGCAAACTCTCAATAAATAATTCTGACCCCTTTTTTTAGAGCGAGAGTGGTCTTCTGTGGCGCATCTGTCTTTCTATCCAGTTAATCCGGCTTTTGATATATGGTGTCGGGTGATTCGCACTATACTCCCGAGGATTGGGCAAAACTGCCGCAATGGCGGCCGCCTGTGCTCTGGAAAGATCTTTAGCGGTTTTTTTGAAATAATAATGAGATGCTGCTTCAGCCCCATAAACTCCCTTTCCCATTTCGATGCTGTTCAGATAGACCTCCATAATGCGTTCTTTCCCCCAGACAATCTCAATGAGAACAGTAAAGTAAACCTCAAACCCTTTACGCACCCAACTTCTGCCCGGCCAGAGAAAGACATTTTTTGCAGTTTGCTGGGAAATGGTACTGGCGCCCCGCAGTCGTTTTGTCCCATTTTGTGAAGCTGCAACTGAACGTTCGATGGCCTTGAAATCAAAGCCGAAATGATTTGTGAAATTCTGGTCTTCGCTGCAAAACACCGCTAAAGGCAGATTTTTAGAAATTGCCTCGATTGGTACCCAGTGGTGTTGCAGTCGGAGTTCTTTTCCTTCAGCCAACTGTTCCACAAAACGGATCAACATAAGCGGAGTGACAGGAATTGGAACAAAGCGAAAAAGCAGGACAGAAAAGAGAGATAAGCCGAAAAAAAAGGTTCCAAACTTCACCAGAAAACGAGATGCACTTTTCGTTATCTTTAAACTTCGTGCTGACCTGGCCCTCCTGGCCCTCCTGGCGCTTCGTGTCAAATTTCTTGATTTTACCATTTGCCCCCCATCCTCTCATACCTCATGCAGAAAAAGCATCCTGGAGGCTGCGACTCTCAATAGGGCACCTTGAATAATTAGTCTTTAGCCCATCTTCTTCGTTACAGTCAAAACTTTATCCTCCGACAAAGCGAGGAACAAGACGTCGAGGTATCAGGTATATATCTGCGGTAAATTCCTTCCTGTGCCTCGAATATGAACGAAATACAAAATTATTCAAGGTCCCCAATAGATAATTCCGATCTTTTTTCCACCTGCATACTGTTGAAGACGTGGCAGGTGACGGCTACCAACCGATCAGCATTCGGCTTTTCTTTGGAAACATCAGCTTGATCTGCGAAGCCAGAAGATAGGAAATCCAGGTGATAAAAGCGCAAAAGAGTGGCACCAGGTGAAATCCATAGACTGCAGTATACGTCCACTGTAGATGAGAGATGATGTCGATAAACCATGCATGGAGAAAATATATGGCGAAACTTGATGAAGCGATCACGTGGAGCAGCCTGATGTCCAACTCTTCGTCTTTGTGCAGCCAGGTCATAAAAAATAGAGAGAGCAATATTTTCTGGAGGAGATTGATATCAATTCCATGCAGTTGAAACGGTGGTTTTTGCAGATTGCCGCATGTCTTAATGAGTAAGGCCTGGATTACGGCCAGCAGAAGGACACCCGTGAAGAGGAGGAGGGTGCGGTTTCCCATGTTTTTATAAATCCATTCTTTATGTATTGAACAAACTATGCCGAACAGATAAACGGGGGTAAAAAATACCACCGCCTGGGGTATAAGAAAGTTATTAATCGGTCGCTGTACGAACAGTGACACCAGCAGGAGCAGGAACGTGATGCCGATTCTGGTTGGTGCGGGACAGTGAATAAACCGGATAAAGAGAGGAGAAAGGAGGAAAATGGACATGATAAAGGGAATATACCAATAGACTATGACCCCTCCTGTCAACAAATAGAGCAGGATAGGTCTTACTACCTGATCCATGACGGTCTGTTGTGGTCCGAAGTACGTCTCTGCAAATGGTCCGTGGATAATCAGTGCCTGAGCAATACCGAAGATTGACAGGAAAAGATAGGGATAAAAAATATTTTGTATCTTCTTTTTTATGAAGATACGGTAATTGAAGGTTGGGTAAAAGACATGATGAAAGAGAAAGCCGGAGATAAAAACAAAAAGAGAGCTTCCTCCGCTTATGATGTTCCCCAACACCCTTTCAGCAAAGGAATTGACATGCCATCCGCTGATACCGTAACAATGGCCAGCCACTATCAGTATGATGGCTATTGCGCGAAAATATTCCAACGATTTTAAATGTGTCGATCTTGGACTTGGTTTCGGGGTATCCTGGGGGCGTGGTTGAACCAGGCTATCAGAAAAAGTGGTCTTATCAGGAAAAAAGGTCATAGGAAAAAGGGTCAAAACTATTTATTAGATTTTCGGGGTTGTCCAGGTTCCTTATTGGAGATGCGGATACCTGGTCTCTGAGATACGTTCTGACGAAATCGGTCGCTGTCGGTCAACGGCCCTCTCTCTGGAGTGCATCTCTGATCAGCGTGATCTCTGCTTCAGGAATTTTGTCACAAACAGACTGCACACAGGTCGTTTGACGATCCCGTTTATTCCTTCCCAAAGACAGGTCTCATGTATTGAAATGCACAATCTGCTCATCGCTTCCTGCCTTACATCGACAGCTTTCCCCTCTGGTAGAGACCATCCCGGTACGCAGAGGATTCAATTCGATATAATGACAACATGCTGGCAGGTGAGCTGCAGTTGAGATAGTGCTCAATTTTAAACGGCCTTCCCACAGAGGCTGCCGGATTGCCTTTCACGTTTATTCGCGGACTGCTCTGCCTCCCGGCGACCCGTTTTCTGAGTCGTGGAGGTGGCACAGGATCATTTCCTGGATCAATAACCAGGTGCACGTGATTGGTCAACAGGCAATAGGCGAAAATGCTGCATCCAGATTCTTTTTTTGAAATGAATGAAATTGTTCCGCTAAGAGTTGCAGCCATCGCCCCCGACAAAAACGATCTGTCGGTTGTGACCGCAGTGGACGAGATGATGAGGTGTGCTGGGAGAGGTCTTCGTTAATGGCCGAGGCATGGCGCACATGCTACCATGCGTGCCGCAAACTCTCAATAAATAATTCTGGCCCCTTTTCCCTTTTCACGATCTAACCTTATTCGTTATGTTTTCTTCTTAAAAAAGGAGTCTCTATCAAATGATAAGTAAAACATGCGAAAAAATAACTAACTATTACGGTAACGCTGAATCGACTCCCGCCTGACAAATGTGCTTTGGCTATAATTTTGATAATTAAGGGATGAATTAAATACATGCTATAGCTTACTACGCCTATAGATGTCAGTAAAAAATTAGAAAAAAGATTTGTCAGGTAGTTTTTTCCCGTAAAAAGA
>JALNVI010000065.1 GCA_023231425.1 Desulforhopalus sp.
ATAACTTTTTGAAAAATTACGGGAAATTGAGATATGTCTTTTATCCTTAATGCTATTGTCGATCGCAAGAAGGAGGAGGTTAAACTTCTCCATCATAATGGAATTCAGATTCCCGTGGAGTTTGCCGATAAACCGGTGGACAAGCCGCGCGGTTTTATCACATCCCTGCTCAGTGCAAAGGGTGTGGGAATCATCGCTGAGGCGAAGAAGGCATCGCCCTCCAAAGGCGTTATCTGTAAGCACTTCTTTCCGGTGGAGATTGCCCGCAACTATGAGAGGCAGGGTGCATCGTGTATCTCGGTGCTTACAGACGAACAGTTTTTTCAGGGCTGTCTCCTCTATCTCATGCAGGCCCGGGCCGCAGTGAAGCTGCCGATTCTTCGTAAGGATTTTATTATTGATCCGCTGCAGATTGACGAAGCTGCCTGCTGCGGTGCCGATGCCATCCTTCTCATCGCCGCCATCCTTGAACAGAATCAGTTCGCGGACTATCACGATCAGGCCGAAGAAAAGGGCATGGATGTGCTGGTCGAGGTGCATAATGAGGCGGAGTGTGAAATGGTCCTTGATACCAGCCGTCCGCGTCTGCTTGGCGTGAACAACCGTAACCTGGGCGATTTCACCGTTGATATTGAAACAACTTTTCGTCTGCAGAAAATGGTGCCTCCGGAGATTCCGCTGGTGAGCGAATCCGGGCTGACCAGTGTCGCCGATATGCAGCGTCTGCGAGATGCAGGTATTGCCGGAGCACTGATTGGCGAGACGCTGATGCGCGCGGGAGAAAAGAGTGAACTGCTCAAGGCACTGCGGGGAACTGCATAATGGCGAAACCAGAAGCAGACTTTGTGGCAATCCGTACACGGGTAAAATTCTGTGGCATGACGAGACTTGAAGATGCTCTTGCAGCGGCAGATGCGGGCGCGGATGCTGTCGGATTCATCTTCTATGCGAAGAGCCCGAGATATATCGAGCCAGAGAAGGCAGGAAAGATTGCCGAAAAACTGCCGCCTTTTGTCAACCGGGTCGGGGTATTTGTTGATGCAGCGCTGGATGAAATTGAGCGGACGGTAACTCTTGCCCGGCTCACGGCTGTCCAGTTGCACGGCAGCGAAAGCGTGGAGTTTTGTGCCGGGCTGCGGCAACGAATGCCGCTGCTGACCCTGCTCAAGGCCTTTCGTGTGGGAGAGACGAGTTCGGCGGCTGATTTTGTGGATTACAATGATGTGGTGGATGCCTTTCTGCTGGATACCTTCGTCAAGGGTGAAAAGGGCGGCACCGGGCATTGTTTTAACTGGGAACTTGTGCAGAAGCTGCAGCTTGCCAGACCTTTTTTCCTTGCCGGCGGGCTGAATCGTGGCAATGTCGTCCCCGCCATGATGCAGCTGGGACCTTACGGTCTTGATCTCAATTCCGGAGTTGAGAGTGCACCCGGAGTCAAGATTCAACAGGAGATTGTACGGGTAATGCTTATCGTACGCGAGGTAAACCGGGAAGCAGACGACCAGGCGCAGCATTGAGCGGTGGTGACTCTTGTTCTTTGTCATAGCGCACGATAAAGGCATCATTATAGCCTTTGTGAAGAAGTCTGCGTTCCGCATCCTCTGCCCGGTTCAGGGTGTGACCCACATAGACCCACAGGCGGAATAATTTCTGTTCTTCCCTCTTCCAGCAATAGACCATGGTGTGGTGTCCGGCCTCCTTAAAACGTTTTGCCAGCGTCTCGGCATTGCCCCGATACTGGAAAGCACCAATTTGCACGAAGTAATCTCCCTGCTGAATATCGTCGTAAATCAGCACCGCGCTGCCGTCTTTTTTTTGCTGAAATTTTTTTGCCAGTGCAATAATCTCCACCCGCATTGTTCCTCTCTGCAAGATCCCCAGGGCCTTCGCTGCCGTATGGCTCAGGTCGATAATCCTGCCGCGGACAAAGGGCCCGCGATCATTGATTCGCACTACCACCTTCCTGTTATTCTCCAGATTGTGTACCAGCAGCATGGTGTTCATCGGTAGAACCTTGTGCGCTGCGGTCATCTGCTGCATGTCGTAGATTTCGCCGTTTGAGGTCTTATGACCGTGGAAACCGGGTCCATACCATGAGGCGATACCCTGTTTCGTGTAGCCTTCAGAGGAGGGGATGGGATAGTAGGTCTTGCTGTCGATGACGTAGGGGCGTTGCGTGGCAGGGCTCTTCTTTGCCTGGACCACCGACAGCAAACCGAAAAGTACAAGGGAAAATACCGCGCCTGCGAGAGCAAGAGAGCGGAAGGGGGTGCCGGGCAAGATCAATCCGAAGAGGAAGGAACAGGCATGGTGGGGGCATTTTCCCGATATATTTTTCACGACCGCCGGTTACTTTTTTTTACGGACTGGTGTGGCTCGAGTCCAGATGTGCTGCTCTGCCTCAGAATCTCCTTCATGGCGTTGGAACAACTTGATACGCTCAAGGTACTGCGATCCGGCAGGGCCCGTGGTGTGAGGGGTGTAGGGCTGATATTCCCCACCGTCGGGATGAGAATTTGCACTGTCGATACGCAATTCACCATTTTTATCTATCCAGGAAATTTGGTAGTCGAGCAGCGGACGCACGGTAGTGATGGTTCCATCGGCACGGCGGCCGAGTTGAACCTCTTTCCAGCGTCGCATGAGAAAACCCTTATACCATACTCCAGGCATCGCTTTACCGGTAATTTTATCGGTCATGGCGAACGGAAATCTTTCCCCTCTGGAGTTATCGCGGGTCTGTATGATCCGCTCCACCTCCGAACTGCCCTGGATGGCGAGGTTGAGAAACTGGTCGTAGTTTTGGGTATCAGAACGGAGATAATGCTTCTCCATATCGTTGAAACCCCACTGAGCATGGCAGACCTGACAATCCACCTTCTTCATAAGGTGCGCCGGGTTTTGCATCAGGGGCAGCGGGTGAATCTGCCCGGTGTGATCAGTAAAGGTAAAGGAACCGTTCTCAGCTTTTACTCCGCGGGGAAGGGCTGCCTGCAGTGATTCGCCCTCGTGGCAGCTGGTGCAGGAGAGGCTTTCCCCCCTCTTCATGAGCTCGCTGCCGCTATGGCAGTCGATACACTGCATCCCCTTCTGCTGATGGATGTCTGGTGTGAGCTGGATATATTCAACCCCCCACGGACGTGCAGCGGCGGCCTCATCGCTGGTCCACCAGGGGGTTCGATATTCTGGTTTGAAGTCAGGTTCAAAATGGCCATGGTAGTCAGCACCGACATAATTGCCATAGTGGCAGGAGAGGCACTGTTCATCCCCCGGCTGCTGGAAGGAGTGCGGTGTGCTTGAACCCTCTTTCAGCTGCATGTGGCAGGCTGCGCAGCCAACTCCGTGACGCACGGCGGAGTATTCGTCTCCAGGGGAGAAGATGTGACAGTGGTAGCAGCGGCGGCGAAGGAGATCATCAGCAAGTTCCAGCGGAGTCTGTGGATTTGCATGGGGCTTTACCTCGGCAAAGCTCTGTACCTTATCTGGTGCATCGTAAGCATTGCGGAAGAGATTGGTGGCTGGAGCGAGAGTATAATGGCTGGTGTGGGGCAGGGCGGTAACAATCCCTTTATGGCACGTTCCGCATTTTTCATTCATTTGATCGGGACTGGCCGGGCGGGCTATAAGGTTATTGTGAGCTTTTTCCTTCTTGTCTGTCCTGTCTTTTCCATCATGACAGGTGGTGCAGGAGAAGTTGTGCGAGGTGTCCATGGTTTTGTCATATCCTTCATGGCAGGAGAGACACCCTGAGTTTTCCTCGTCGGAACAGCCCGCAAGAGTGAGGATTGATGCAAAAAACAGGAGTATTATGGCGCGATTGAAGATACGTTTGGCTGGCATGGGCAGGTTTCGTTACGGGTTAACAAGCGGACAAAAGGATGATTTTTAGAGCCTTATATTGCAAATTGGTTGAATTTTCAACTCCTACCTGATATATGTTGTGCCGCAAACGGGTATATCTCATTTCCGTGCAACCATGCCAGCATGGCTCAGTTGGTAGAGCGGCGCTCTCGTAAAGCGCAGGTCAGCGGTTCGATTCCGCTTGCTGGCTCCAGTATATTCAAGGCTCCCGGAGATTCTTCTCCCGGAGCCTTTTCCTTTAGGGTACATCAAAGAGTCACCCATCTTCTTCGTTGCAGTCAAAAAATTATCCTCCGACAAAGCGAGGAACGAGACGTCGAGGTAAGCGTTAGACTCCGATATCAATTATGGCTGTAATAAATTTTCTCCTGTGTCTCGAATATGAATGAAATACCAGGTTTTCAAGGTCTCCTTTACTGCATGGCAAAAAGCGTTCTGTTCATTTTCTGAATACGAACCATGATCAAGGCACAGGCCCTTGCATCGCTCAGGGCGTCATGGTGGTTGAGTTCGATGCCGAGATATTTTGAGACGGTCGGCAGCTTGTGGTTGGGAAGCTTTGGAAAGACTTTACGGGAGAGCTGAACAGTGCAGGTTGTGGCAAGAGGAGGAATCGTGATGCCGTATATTTCCAGACTTTTGCGCAGGACCGTGTGGTCAAACACTGCATTATGGGCGACAAAGGGGCAAAACTCCTTCATGATGATGTTCATGCCATTATCTTCCCAGAGTTCGGCGATGGTAGGGGCGTTTTGCGTCATCTCCGGGGTAATGCCGGTGAGCTCGATGTTGAAGCTGTTGAATTCGTTCCCTGGAGGATGGATAAGAGACTGGGCTTCACCGATAATATCGCCAGCTTTCACAAAGACAATCGCTACGGAGGAGGCACTCTCCATCGAACTTGAGGCGGTCTCGAAATCAAGTGCCATGAAATCGGCTTTTTCGGCGAGCTGCATGGTGTTTCTAAAACTGGTCATCTCTTTTTTTTTCTCTCAAATAGTGGTTGCAGGGGAACGTGTACTCCAGAGAACCTTGAATAATCGCCCATCTTCTTTGCTACAGCCAGAAAGGTCCCTCGAATATGAACAAAATACAAGCTGTTTCAAGGTATCCTGAAGTACTTTTTTTCAATCTTTTCAGCGTATCGGCCGTATTCCCGGGTCCCATGAGTAAATACCCTTCGGATCATTGAATTGTCCCAGTGCGCTGTCAACTGCGACGGAATGCTGTTTCTCCAGTTCGCTGACAACCCGGCCGAGTTGATTGCCGAACATAAAGGTGGTGACGTTTGCCCTGGCTGAACTGAGGAACTGCATGAGTTTCTCTTTCATGCTCTGTTTCGGACGAATGAGGATGGGCTTCGGCTGGACCTTCGCGAGTGTCCCCGCTACGGTGATGGCCCGCTGCATGTCCCCCAGTTCGTCAACAAGGCCGAGCTGCTTTGCCTCTCTTCCCGCATAGACTCGGCCTTCGGCTATTTGTGCGACCCTGCTCACGGGGATATTCCGACCGCTGGCGACGATGTTGAGGAAACGATTATAGGTGTTTTCTACCGAGAGCTGAATCATCGACTGCATGTTTTCCGACAGTGGCTGCACAACGTTTACCCCTGCAGCGAGGGGCGTGGTGCCCACGCCGTCGCTGTGCACGCCGATGGCGTTCAAGCTGTCGCTGAAGTTGGGCAGGACGCCAAAGACCCCGATGGATCCGGTAATGGTGGTCGGGCTGGCGATGATTTTGTCCGCACTGGCAGAGATCCAGTAGCCGCCCGAAGCGGCCATGGAGCCCATGGAGACGACAATCTTTTTGCCACTCTTCTTCAGTTCCAGCAGCTCTTCACGAATTACTTCCGAGGCGAAGGCTGAACCGCCGCCGGAGTTGACCCGCAGTACGACTGCCTTGATATTATCGTCAAGGCGCGCATCTTTGAGCATCTGAGCGAGGGTGTCACCGCCGATCTGTCCTGTTGGAGCCTTGCCATCAATAATCGTTCCTTCGGCAATGATAATACCGATATTACCCTCCAGTCCGTCGAAGCTGTGGGGAACACCTCCCTCCTTGAGATATTGGTGCAGGGAGATCAATTCCATATCTTTCCCGGCAACTTTCGTTATCTCATTTAATATTTGCGGGCGGGTGGCGAGCATATCCACCAGCCCGGCACCTCTGGCAACTTCGGCACTGTCTCCGTTGAGTTTCTCAAGATTAACCTGCATATTTTCGGTGTAGAGCTGCAGATCATCGGGCTTTAACCTGCGATTGGCGACCACGTGGCGGCTGTAGTTTCCCCAGAGCGAATCAAGCCACTGCATCGACTGCTCTTTGTCGGCGGTGGACATGTCGTTGCGGAGCAGTGGTTCAATGGCGGATTTATAGGTGCCAACCTTGAAGATGTAATATTTCATCTTCAGCTTGTCGATTGCGTCTTTGAAGTAAAGGGAGTAGCGCCCCAGACCAAAGATATCAACTGAACCCATGGGGTTGAGCATAATGGTGTCAGCCCAGGAGGCGAGATAATAGCGGCCCTGAGTGTAGCTGTCGGCCCCGGCCAGCACTTTTTTCCCTGAGGAACGGAAATCCTTCAGCGCTTCACCGATAACAGTGAGCTGATTGAGGGAGGCTCCATCCATCTTGCTGCTGTCGAGGAAAATGGCCTTGATGCGTTTATCGTTCTTTGCCTGGTGGATGGCATCAAGAATATCCTGCAGGCATGTGTTGGCGTCATCGGAATCGCTGAAATCGGAGAGCAGGGCGGAGAGTGTGTCGCTGGAAATCTCCTGTTCGACAATATCTCCGGTGATGTTGAGCTGCAGCACAGAGTTCGCAGGGATCTTTGAGACTGCAGTTTCTTTATCTTCACGAGTGAGCAGAGCTGCTGCCACTGCAATTACGCAGATTAGCAGGACAACGTTAAGGATGCTATGACGGATGAAGGTGAAAAAATTGTCTGCATATTTCAGTATTTTCCAGATGGCTTTTAACAGGTCTTTCATTCTTATTCTCTTTTGTGGGGGGAACGTCAGTCGTCCCATTGCATGTGCGTCTGCACTTTTTTCATAAAGGGAAGCAAAAGCTGGCGCGGCTCGTCGTCGCGGGCAAGTTTCCCCACGGTAACGCCGAGCAGCCGTATTTTTTTACCGTAGAACTCTACTTGAGCAAGGAGGTACGGTAACAGCGTGCAGATATCAAAGTCACTGGCAATCGGCATTTGGCTGGTGTGTGAGCGAGTGATGGTGGTGAAATCCTGAAAACGCACCTTCAGGGTGAGGGTGAAACCTCTCTCACGGAGTTTGCACAGGATCTCTCCCACCTGCCGGGCAAGTTCCTTGAGGATACTCTGAATTTTTAAAATGTCGTCGATATCTTCACTGAGAGTGGTCTCTCTGCCTATAGATTTCCGCACCTGGGCGGGTTGCACCGGGCGCTCATCGACACCTCGGGAGATATTGTAGAAAAATTGGCCGGACTTGCCAAAGTGGAAGGTGAGGTCGGGCAGTGTCCACTGACGCAGGTTGGCACCGGTCTTGATCCCGAGGGCGAGCATCTTCTTTTCCGTGGCTTTCCCGACGCCGTAGAATTTACCAATGGGCAGCGAGGCAACAAATACCTCTGCCTGCTCGGGGGGAACCAGGGTGAGGCCGTTCGGTTTGTTTATATCGGAGGCTACCTTGGCGATAAACTTGTTGCAGGAGACGCCGGCAGAAGCGGTGAGACCGGTGGCGGTGTAAATTTCTTTACGGATAATCTCCGCGAGACGGGTGGCGGAACGCTCGCCTCGACTGTTTCCGGT
This sequence comes from Desulforhopalus sp., assembly GCA_023231425.1. Taxonomy (GTDB): domain Bacteria; phylum Desulfobacterota; class Desulfobulbia; order Desulfobulbales; family Desulfocapsaceae; genus Desulforhopalus. Next base: position 7,652 of record JALNVI010000065.1, read on the forward strand.
GACATCAAGGAAGGCTTCGTCGAGGGAGAGTGGTTCCACGAGGTTGGTAATGGCGTGAAAGATTGCCATGATTTTCTGGGAGACCTCGCGATAGCGGTCGATACGCGGGCGAACAAAAATGGCCTGCGGACAGCAGCGTACGGCGTGGGCAGAGGCCATGGCTGAGTGAATACCGAAAACCCTTGCCTCATAAGAACAGGTGGCGACGACTCCGCGGCTCCTCGGTGAACCGCCGACAATAAGTGGTTTTCCCCGATATTGCGGGTTGTCCCGCTGTTCTACACTGGCGAAAAATGCATCCATATCAATATGGATTATTTTTCTTTGACGGGACGCGGGCTTTGTCATAAGGTAAGCTACTCGAAACAGAGGGTGAAACGTGGTTTGGCCGCGCCGCGCAGAGGTATTTCATCAGGACTTCCTGCGGTCACTGACACCCCTTCAAGGTGCCTCATTATAACCCACTCGCATTGCAGGTGAAATGATAAAACAAAACCTCGTTGCATCGAGCTCACTTTTTGATTCACTTCCCGATGATCAACTCGCGGTGCTCTCCGGGATTTCAGTGGAGAAACACTATGCCCGCGGTGAGTCTATTTTTTTTGAGGGCGATCCCGGAACAGGCTTTCATCTGCTGGCAGAGGGGCAGGTGAAAATTTATAAGGTGGCGGACAGCGGCCGGGAACAGATTCTCCATATCTTTGGGCGGGGGGAGACTTTCGGCGAGGTGCCGGTGTTTCACGGTGCGCCGTTTCCCGCCTCGGCAGAGGCTCTTTCCACTGTGGAAACCCTCTATTTTCCACGGGAAAGTTTTGCGGCGCTGGTGGCAAAATATCCGACTCTCGCCATGAACATGCTGGCTGTGCTGGCGCTGAAGCTGCGCCAGTTTGCACAACAGGTCGAGGATCTCTCCCTCAAAGACGTTCCGGCACGGCTGGCGGGGTATCTGCTTTACCTGCGGGAGGAGCAGCAAAGTCAGGAAATGGTGCGGCTGGAGATCTCCAAAGGACAGCTGGCCAGTCTGCTTGGAACAAGTGCTGAGACGCTTTCGCGCATCTTTGCAAAGATGGGCAGTGAAGGTCTTGTTGATGTGAAAGGACGGGATATTCAGTTGCTGGATATCAGCGGGCTGGAGAAACGTTCGTAAGGGTATCTTGCAGAACGTTGTATTTCGTTCATATTCGATGTTCCCCTAAGGAGGATGTATGGCAGGTGGTGACACCCCGCTGATCTCAGTGGTGATTCCGGCATATAACCATGAAAAATTTATCGGCGCGGCCATCGACAGTGTGCTGGGACAGACGGTGGCTGACTTCGAGCTGATTGTCATCGACGACGGCTCCACCGACGGCACCGCTGCGGTGGTGCAGAAATATGATGATCCCCGCCTCTCCTTTTATCATCAGGAGAATCAGGACGCTTTCAATACCATCAACCGCGGACTCGGCATGGCACGGGGCAGATATATTTCCATTCTCAATTCCGACGATGTCTATACCACCGACCGCTTTGCGCGTATTCTTGCCTGTATTAAGCGGCAGACGGTTGCGGGAGTGACCCCCGAGGTGGTGATTACCGATGTCTCGCCCATCTCCGATACCGGGGTGATCTTCTCCGATCCTGACTTCGGATGGAACCTCTGGCACCAGAAAAATCGCCAGACATACTTTGCCAGTGGCGATATCTACACGGCCTTTCTTAAAGGCAATTTCATGGTGACGACCTCCAATCTCTTCATGACCCGGAAGGCGGTGGAGAAGGTGGGTAAATTCTGTTCCCTGCGTTACCTGCACGACTATGATTACATTTTCCGCCTGATGCTTGCCTTCCCGCAGCGGGTGCAGTATCTGCATGATGAAAGGCTCCTCTTTTATCGGATTCATGATGGCAACACCCTGGGTGAAGCCGCGATCATCGGCCGTCGTCAGGATCAGCAGCTGATTGCAAAATATATGGCCGAGGCGGTGCCGCAGGAGTTTCGCCGGAGGATTGAGGCGGGTGCAGATCGGCTTGTTGAACTTGGTGATGAGCTGCACGAGGTGCAATACCAGCTGCAGCCCGACGTGGCGGCAGGCGTTCGACCGGCGGCAGCGATGCTGGCAAAGAGTCTGCGAACCTTTGTCGCAAAAAAAATAAAACGGAATTGATGAAAGACTATACCTGCTACTCCCTCAAAAATCTCATTGAGACTGGCCGTCGGCTCGCCAAAGAAAAATCTGTTGTCAGCTTTGATCTGTTTGACACGCTGCTTGTCCGGCGGATTCATGATCCAGATCTTGTGAAGCTGCCGGTGGCACGTTATATCGCCACGCTGGCGGAGGAACGGGGGGTGAAACGCTCTGCGACAGAGATTCAGGATCTGCGGGATCGTTTTGAAACCGGGATGCGTGCAGAGATCGGCCGTATTCACACTGACCATGAGGCCTGCTATCCTGTCTTTATGGAGCGGTTGCTGGTGGAGATCTTCGGTGAGGCGGGGGGGGATCTGCTTGGCATCGTAACGGCATACGAAATGGCAATGGAGAACGCCATGCTGGTGCCTCGGGAAGAGCTGGTCGGCTGGCTGCGTGAGCTCTCTGCGGCGGGGAAACGGGTCTTTATTGTTTCTGACATGTATCTGCCCGCTGACCATCTCGAAAAGTTGACCGACCACGCTGGCCTGAGTGCGTATGCCGAAGCCATTGTCTCTTCAGCAGATTCCTTCGCTGCCAAGGCCTCTGGAGAGGGGTGGAAGCTGATGGCGGAACGCTTTGACATACAGCCGGAGGAGTGGCTGCATGTCGGTGATAACCCTTTTTCTGACGGGTTGCGGGCAAAGGAGGCAGGGATTACTCCGCTGTTGATTCATGACCCGCGGGAGGATCTCCGCAAGTCTCTTCTTCGCCGGTACTGGAACTACTGTGATGGCAAACCATTCTGGCGCGGTCGCCTGCTGCAGCAGGTGATGGCTCCCCTTGAGGGGGAAAATATTCCCCGGGAACCGCTTTACCGTGAAGGCTATAATTTTATTGGCCCGCTGATCGGCATCTTCCTGCAGCAGATCCGTGAAATCTGCCGCAAGGAAAAATTGAGCAAAATCTTCTTCCTCTCCCGGGAGGGGTGGACTTTTGAGCGTTACTGGAAGCAGGCGATGCCGCTGATCTATCCCGGTGAAGAACTGCCGGAGATTGAATATCTCTACGTCAGCCGCATGGCACTGGCCGGTGCTTCCTGTGCTCATGGCGGGTTGAAGAAAGAGAGTGCAGATATCGCCTTCCTGCCGCCGGGGAATCGTGATTTTACTGATCTCTGCCGCATCTTCAGCCTTGATCCGGAGGCCTTTAAAGAGATCTTTGCCCGTTTCGATCTTGAGGTTACCACCTGCCTGAGCCATATCCATGAGGGATATCAGCAGGAGAACCGCCGTGCCTTTGAACGAATTCTGGATGATGAAGAATTTCAGCGGGAGGTGAAGGCGCAGACCGCTGATGCCAATGCCGCGCTGCAAAAATATCTTGAGGACGTTGGCTTCTTCTCCCATAAACGGGTGGCTGTGGTGGACGTCGGCTGGCTGGGTTCTATTCAGCGTTTTCTGGTGGATGCGGTCTCCCATCGCGACGATGCACCGGTCTGCAGGGGCCTGCTCTTCGGGGCGACCCGGGGAATTCCTTTCCCGACCACCGGGAAAAACAGTATCTCCGGGGTGATCTACGACCAGAACCGCTTTGATTTCGCCGCCTCCGCGCTTTTTTATGCCCGTGATATTTTTGAAGAGGCCTGCCGCGCGCCGTATCCAACTCTCAACGGCTACAGCCTGAGTGATAACGAGAAGGGATATGAACTGGTTTTTCGGCGTACGGACGATGCCCTCGGCATGGAAGAAAATGAACAGGACAGCTATTTTGCGCCGTTGCAGCAGGGAATTTACGACTCGGCCGTTCGTTTCGGACAGGCGGTGTGTCTGCTTGGCTGGAAGTATGGAGATTTCAAGCCATGGCTCAACTATCTGCTGGTCAGCAGGCTGGCTTTCCCGGAGACCAGAGAAATCATGCTGCTGCGGAACCGGACGCATCTGGATGATTTTCACGGTGGAAAGCAGCCGAAAGCGGAATTTCTCAAAAATGCCGGACGTGAGCTGTGGGATCAGAGTGAAAGGAAACTGCGCTGGAGTCCGCTGCTGCGTCTGCGGCGCTATCTGCTTCACCTGCGGTCACGGCTGAATCAGTAGGATGAGGATAATGAAAGAGAAAATTCAAAAAAACAATTTTGATCTGGCTGGCAACAGCCATGCACGCCTGATACGCATGGTAATTTTTGCCAAAGTCATGCCGATTGGCAATATCGCGGGCGGGCCGGGGATGCGCTGTCTCGCCGTACTCTCCGTGCTCTATTACTGTGGCTGGCCGCTCTATGCCTTTAACGCCCGTTACGGGCATCATCTGGGACGGATGAAGGGCATTCTCTCCCGGCTAAAGAACAGGGGCCGTGTATAAAGGGTCCCCTGAAGGAGTTTCCCCGTCGGGGGCTATTTTTTCAGAGCGACCGCCACGATCCGTTTCCCGTTGTCGCTCAGTTTGAAGCGCTGCATGGTCATCGTTTTTTCCAGGGTGAGGGTGCGGTTACCGATACGCAGCACGCTGTTTGCAACGATTGTTCCTTTCACATCAATGGTGACAGCCTGGATGTCGATTGCTCTTTCTGTGCTGTAATCCTTCGTTTTGTAATTCGCAATACGAGCAATATCCTCCTGGGTGGGCGGTGCCGTGCGTGACCAGATTCCCGAGCCGGGAATCATGTTCAGGCGCAGTTGCAAAAGCTTCAGCTCGGCAATCTTTTCCTCCATCTGGCGTATCTTTCTGGAGGAGGCGTTGTCAGGGGACCTTTCGATATGATCGATTATCTCTCCCTGTATTCTTATTATCTCCATCTGGCGTTCCTCATACTGCAATAACCTTTCCGGCAGTACCCCCGCGGCAATCTCTACCGGTCGGGAGTTTTCCCCTCCCACATCTCCAAGAGAGATGTCCTTCTGCGCGAGAATGGTGCCGCCCATTACTTTGCTTTGAGGGTGACAGCGCACATTCTCGCCCGCTTCAATTGAGGCGTAATAGGCCTGTGAGCGTATAACGAAGATGCCTTCACACTGTGCCCTGCCCTGTTCGATAGAGTTAAGATCGATATCCCCGCCCACATTGAGTCTGCTGCGTTTGCCGGTAACCCCGGTTTTTACCACAAGGTTTCCTTCACACCGGATTTCTCCGTTGTACACCCCTTCTGCTATCTTCACATCTCCTTCGGCATCTATGTGGAATCCAGGCTGGACTGAACCCTCGATGATGAGATTGTTTTTGGAGGTGATGTTGCCGGTTTTAGAATCGACGTCGGAGTGAATTGTCTCATTGGAAAGGACCTTGATGATGTCGTTTCTCACTATAGAGAGTGTTCCGGATCTGGTTGCTCGAACCTCATTGGTTACACGGGAAAAGGTGATGTCGTTAAACAGTAAAACTCTGAAATCAACTGCTTTGCGTGCCGGGAGCTCTTCGCCGTAGATGGTCATGCCGGAGCGGCCCTGCACCGCAGGAATTTTCGTGGCGATGAGCTGCCCCTTTTCCACGGCAACCATGACGCGGCGCTCGCGGAAGTCGATGACACCGTTTTGCTGCATAACTCCGGCGATGGGGCCGATCTCCATGTTGAATCGAAGGTGCGAGTCGATCGACTCTTCCACCGGTACCCCGCAGGCGATAACCATCTTGACGAACTCTCCGGCGTGTTTTACCAGCAGGGTGGGCAGTCCGGCGAGCAGCGCTTCATTTATGCCGTAGATAATTCCCTGGGCGTTGAGCAGGACGTGGACATCCTCGCTGATGAGAGAGCGGCCTCCGGCAAGGATGGGGTGGAGAGAAAGAGTGACACTCATGGCGTCAGGAGAGATCTCGAAGAGTGGTTCAATCTCCATGGTGTCGGCGAAGGTAGTGGTGTACTCAATGCGCTTGTTGACACAGCGCGGATACCCGGCGACCTCGGCAATGATGGAATCTCCATACCAGCGGGTATTTTTCCCGGCCTCCAGGGATTCCCGCTCTTCCTCACCGGGAGGAAAGGAGGCCAGCACCTGCCCGGCGGGAACAAGTTCGGAGACGAGGACCCCTTCCGCGCTCTCTTCTGCAAGGTGAACGACTTCACAGGAGTAGTGAAAGTGGGGGGAGATAAGGTTTAGGTTTTGTTCGGTTGTGCTCTGTTTGCTCATATTAGTTCCGGGTCAGCTGATTTTAAAGTGGCTCAATTATGGAGTGTATTGCAGCGACTTTCAAGAGAAATAAGAAATCTGTGACAAGAATTGTCCCGTGCAGGAAATGGAAGCCGTATCGCAGGGTGAGATAGTAACCATTAACGGGAACCTTGAATAACCAGCCTTTCGGCTCTCTTTTTCGGGGCAGTAAAAATTTATCCTCCGACAAAGCGACGAACGAGACGTTGAGATACCAATCATGGCTGTAATAAATTTTCTCCTGTGCTTCGAATATGAAGGAAATACAAGGTTCTTCAAGGTATCCTGGTCTGTGTATAAGGAGGCTGGCGTGACTGATTTGAATATTGATTTTCCCGCAATTACAAACCTCTTCGCGAGGGCGGAAGAGGCAGGGCGTAATACGCTGCTTGAATATGAGACTTACGATCTGCTGTCCAGCAGTGGAGCCGAAACCCGCCGCGCACCTGCCTGCTGAGAAAAGGGGACCGGGTGACAGATGAGCAGCTGCTGGCGATCCCGGGGGAGAAGCTGCCGAAGACGCGCGGAGAACATAGCCGTAATACCGCGTTTATCAGCCAGAGCGGGGCTTTTATGATTACCCGCCTGAGCCGCAGACCTGAATTTGATCTCGCTTACATGGTTTCTATCGGCAATCAGAATGACCTTACCCCTGGTGATTTTCTCACATATTTCAAAGATGAGGAGGGGATTGAGGTTATCGGCGTTTATGCCGAGGGTTTCAAGGATCTCGATGGACTGGACTTTGTGCGGGCGCTGCGCGGGGCGGTAATGGCAGGCAGGGATGTTATTTTTTACAAGGCGGGGCGGACGCCGGAAGGAAAGTCGGCAACCTCTGGGCATACAGCGTCAGTTGCCGGAGATTATATGGTCTGTGAGTCTTGTGTGCGTCAGGCCGGGGCATTATCGCCGAGACCTTTGGACAGTTTGAAAACCTGATGATGCTGGCGCGGCAGCTGCACCGCAAAAAACTGAACGGCAATCGCCTGGCGACAGTGAGCGGGGGGGGTGAGGCGGTGGGAATGGCGGACAGTATTGTCTCCGGTGACTATGTGCCATGCATCTCGCTGAATTCTCCATGGAGAGTTCAGCGCGCCTTACAGAACTGCTGAAAGAGAAGGGCCTGGAAAATCTTATTACGGTGAAAAATCCCTTTGATATCAACCCCGGTTCCGATGATGAGGCCCACGCGCGGGTCGCGGAGATTCTTGGGCAGGACAGCGGGGTAGACATGGTGATTATTGGCCTGAACCCGCTTTCGCCTGCCGTGCACAGCCTCGATATTGATAGCCCGAAGAGTGTTGTGCAGCTTCTGCCGCAGGTGGTTGAGAGACTGGATAAACCCCTCGTCGCCGTAGTGGAAGGGGGGCGGCTTTATACGCCGATGGCTGACGCGCTCAAGGCGGCAGGAATAGTCGTCTTCTCCGATGCGGATGAAGCGCTCCACTCTGTCGGAATATATGTGCAGGGCCGGTTGCATGCTGAGAAGCTGCGATCAATGCGATGAGTGATTCTCTGCATGCAGAACTGACTGTGGCAGAAGTCTGCTTCTTTCGAATGATAGAGAAAGGGATCTGTTAACAATATGGTCTTCAGGGAACCTTGAAACCGCCTGCCCTTCATTCATATTCAAGGTCCCCTTCACAGAGTGAATGCGCCATTTGCCGCCCCAGCTCAGCAGCCTGAGCTGTTACCTTGCTGTTCTCTCGAACTCCGCCTTTCGCGAAGACATTGAAAACGGCAAGCTCCCCGACAATTTCATA
>JALNVI010000066.1 GCA_023231425.1 Desulforhopalus sp.
CTTTCCGAACACGGAAGTTAAGCTTCTCTGCGCCGATGGTACTGCATGGGTGACTATGTGGGAGAGTAGGTCGTCGCCATTTTTTTACGATAGAGTCCCGTAAGGTTTTCCTCACGGGACTCTTTTTTTTGTCCGCTCCACGCTGTTCCTCTGTCCCCTGCCCTGCCCTTGATATACCGCCTGCGCTTCTTGTACACCTGTCAAAACAAAAACAGTTTTTTACCGCGAAGAACGCGAAGGGACACGAAGAAAGACGAAAAGCAAAAGATAAAACAACAAAAGATTCTAAACATACAAAAAAGGGCCGTTTATATATAAAAAGATTTTGCGTGTTTCGTTGGCCAGCCTTTCGCTTTTCACCTTCCTTCGCGTTCTTCGCGGTAAAAAATGCCTTACCGCCTTTCGCTTTTCCCTTTCTCCCGTCTCCCTTTTTGCCTTTTTGTCTTTTTGTCTTTTTGTCTTTTTGTCTTTTTAAATGATTAATAATTCGTGTTTATTCGTGTCCATTCGTGGTTCCTTTTGTTTCTGCCTTTCCCTTTCTCCCGTCTCCCTTTTTGCCTTTTTGCCTTTTTAACTAATTAATAATTCGTGTTTATTCGTGTCCATTCGTGGTTCCTTTTGTTTCTGCTTTTCCCTTTCTCCCGTCTCCCTTTTTGCCTTTTTGCCTTTTTAAATGATTAATAATTCGTGTTTATTCGTGTCCATTCGTGGTTCCTTTTGTTTCTGCCTTTCCCTTTTTCCTGTCTCTCTTTTTGTCTTTGCCTTTTTTCGCATGATTAGAGCCTTTATTCGTTGGCAAAAAAATCTTTTCGCTGTTCCGTCTAAATGTTTCTGCCTTTCTTCGCGTTCCTTCGCGTTCTTCGCGGTAAAAATTGTCGTACCCTCTTTCGCTTTTGCTTTTTCCCCCTGTTTTCAAAAAAGAAAAGAAACGGTCAGCGCCGTCATAAGTTCGGCCAGTTCACACTGCGCTCCAATGATGTCACCGGTAGCACCGCCAAGAACCAGAATGCTTTTGCGACGCAGAAGCATAAAACCCGGCAGTATTCCGACAAACACAATGAGTCCGCGATAACCGTAAATCAGACAGAGCGTACCCACAAGAAACAACACAGCAATAATGGCGTATTTCTTAACATTGCTATTGTAAAAAAGTCCGCCGATACCGCCTTCTGCCCGGGCATATTGCATAGTCCCCAGAGAGAAAAGCATTGCACAGCGTCCGGCAAAGGGCATGAAAAAAAGCGTGGCAGGCAGTTCTGCGGCAGAGATGGAGAGAAGTGCGGCAAATTTAGCAAGCAGAAAAAGAATCAGAACCGCCGCTCCCATTGCCCCGATCCGGCTGTCTTTCATAATCTCCAGACTTCGCTCACGACTCCGTGCCGAGAGCAAACCATCCGCACTGTCAGCGATTCCATCAAGATGCATGCAGTTTGAAACAAAAGCCAGATAGCACAGCAAAACAATCGCCGTCACCGCCGGTGACGCAAACAGCGTCATTATCCAGGCAAGCAAAGCACCAACACCGCCGATCATCGCACCAACAGAGGGAAACCAGACAATACTGCGTTGCAAATGGGAAAAGTCATCCTCCTGCCGCCATGAAAGCGGAAAGATAGTGAGAAAACGCAGTGCAGCACAAAAATCAACCACCTTATCCTGTACATAAAGAAACATTTCTCGTCTCCTTCACTTACGGGCACATCGAATATGAACGAAAGACCAGGTTCTTCGTAACTTCTCAAAAAGCTATGGAAAAGAAAAATAATTTTATCGCGAAGAACACGAAGATTCGTAAAGGCTAAAAACAAAGGCTTTCACCGCGAAGAACGCGAAGAGTAAAGCTATAACAACAGCAATTTTCTGTTTAATTTAAAAAATTTGCCAACGAAAAAATGCTCTAAACATGCGAAAAATGGCATTTTATATAAAAAAATTTGTTCTTAAATGTTTTCCACCTTTCTTCGTGTTCCTTCGCGTTCTTCGCGGTAAAAAAAATGCTTTACCGTCCTTCCCTTTCTCCCGTCTCCCTTCTCCTGTCTCCTTTCTTTACGACTTTTCCGGCAAAGGCGACAACTGGTTGAAAACAGCCAGAGCTCCCTCGACAAGATTCATCGCCACTGCCGCACCAGTTCCTTCTCCAAGACGAAAGTTGAGGTCAAGCAGCGGTTTATGACAGCCAAGGAATTTCTGCATCTCAGCGTGACCGGGTTCCATAGAACGATGGGAGAAGATCATATAATCTTTGGTCAAAGGTTCAAGTACAGCAGCGATCATTGCCCCTGCAGTAGAGATAAATCCATCCACCACCACCGGTTTCCGCAGAGCAGCTGCACCGATAATCAGCCCGGCAATTCCGCCGATCTCAAAACCGCCCACCTTGCTGAGCACATCAAGACCATCCCCTGCTTCAGGCCTGTTCACAACCAGAGCTTTTTCAACTACACGAATTTTATTTTCCAGCTGTTCATTATTCAAACCACTTCCTCTGCCACAGAGTTCAGCAACACTTTTCCCGGTAAGTACAGCAACAATAGCCGCAGACGCTGTAGTATTCCCAATCCCAATTTCAGCTGTACCAAAAATATCATATTCGCTGTTCTCTTCTGCCACAGAGATTCCGTTTTCCACTGCCTCCTGTGCCATGGTGCGACTCATGGCGGGGCCAACAGTTATATTAGCAGTACCATTACCGACCTTTTTGTTCATAAGCTTTCCTCCCTCCTCCGCTTCCCTCATATCTGCATCAATGCCAAAATCAAACAATTTGACATCTGTTCGAGACTGGGAGGCAAGAACGTTCATTCCAGCCCCCCCCCTGATGGCATTCCACGTCATTTGTCTCGTAACCACAGCCGGAAATTTACTCACACCTTCTGCAACAACACCATGGTCAGCGATCATGCAGGCGATCAATTTTTTATTGATCCGCGGTTGGGAATCAGCCATCATTCCTGCTATATCAACTGCAATATCAAATAGATCTCCATATTCCTGATGAGGAGCGAACTGATTAAAACGAGCCGCAACAAGTTCCCGGGCTGTTATACTTTTGGGAGAGATCTTCGCTAAAGTTTTTCCAAGAACACTCATTATGATTTCCTTTCATTATAAAGTGGTAAATATTTCAAATATGAAATAGATTTTATTTTTTATCTTACATTTAAGTTGCACTTTTCCGATATAAAATGGGCTTGAGGGGGGGTTGAAACAGCTTGTATTTCGTTCATATTCGAGGCGCAGGAAGAAATTTACCGCAGGAATACTTCAATATAAGAAACAGAACTTATTATCCGACAGGCTTCTGGCGCTTACCTCCGAGGATAAATTTTTGACTGTACCGAAGAAGATCGGCAAACTGCTGGTTCTTCATGAACAGCCAGCAGTTCCCGAGAAAGCTTAACCTTCTGATTTTGTTTATAAATCTGTCTGTCCTTTTCGTAAAAATTTCAGGAAAAAGCACTAAAATAACAAATGGTCAGTTCAAAACAAACCAGAATTTACTGATAAACAGATTTGTTGAATTCATAAACAGAATTTTTCAGTGTACAGTCTTCCACATAAAAGCGGGATATTTACAGGTACTGTTATCTGATCCACAGTACGGGAGCAATACAATGTGTCACGATAAAATATTACTGAGACTTAAACAAGCTGTGGAAGAAATGGAAGCATCCTTCGCGGAAGAAGCTGCCTGTGAGGCCCTCTCTGAAGGCATCGACCCGATAACCGCCATTAATGACGGTCTTGCCAGAGGTATGAAAATTATAAGCGACCGCTTTGACGATGGGGAAGCATTCATTCCCCATCTTCTACTGGCTGCAGAGGCCTTTGAACGGGGAGCCGCCATTCTTACGGAAGAGCTTACTCCAGCCGAGTTTACTCGCCTGAGTTTGGGGAGTATTCTCATCTGTACGGTGGAGGGAGACATTCACGATATTGGCAAGAATATCGTGAAAATGATGCTGACAGCCGGGGGGTTTGAAGTTATCGACCTTGGGCGTGATGTCTCCAATGAAATAATTATAGAAAAAGCCCTGGAATATCAGGTTGATATTATATCAACCTGTGCTCTTATGCGAACCACCATGTATTCTCAGAAGGATATGATCAGAGCACTCATTGAGAGGGGAATCCGTCCCCGCTTTAAATGTATGTTTGGAGGTCCTCCCGTCTCAGAAAAATGGGTAAAAGAAATCGGTGGAGACGCATACGCTCCTACTGCCGGTCAAGCCGTAAAAAAGGCAAAACAGTTAATGGCTCAAATAAAAAGTCAGCAGTACTGAAGATTTGACCTCTGCTTGACAAGCCTGGTTGCACTGAGTAGTTTTAACAATTTATTGAGAGTGTTCGCCGCTTACAGCAATTACGCCAGTAATCACTTCAGGGTATCTTGAAACTTAAAAATTATTTTCGTGTTTTTGAAAAGAATTTTGTGAAGGTACTTATACCGACTCACCGTTCATCGCGGTGTTATTACTATCGGAGCCTGGCGCTTACCTCGACGTCTCGTTCCTCGCTTTGTCGGAGGATAATTTTTTGCTGCAACGAAGAAGATGGACGAAAGACTGATGGGTCCCCTGATTATGCAAGGGACCCTTATTTCTTTGACTGCACTTTACCACATCGACCTGGTTCTGTCTCACTGGCGGAAATTCAGCGTTGCTGTATTAATTTCCAACAACGACTTAAAGAATCCATGCCAAGGATTTCACCTCCCATATATCTCACTGCCAGTGAGCGCTCGGAACTGGAAAAGAACGTTAAAGGTCACAAAGTTGAAAAACGTCTTTTTCTCCGATCTCAAATCGTCCTTCTCGCCGCAGAAGGGGTGGAAAGTGTCAATATTGCAAAAGAACTGAACCTGTCTGAGAAAACCTGTCGCAAATGGCGACACAGATTTGAAAAGAAACGCCTTGGAGGAATTGTAGATCTGGAGCGCAGTGGTGCTCCAGAGACTTTTACGGAAGAAGAAAGACTGTCAATAATTCACCTGGCCTGCACTCAGCCACCAATTTTGAAAAACTGGACCCTGGCTAACATCGCAGAGCAGGCCCGAGAAAAGATTGGCAAATCAGTTTCCATTGAAACTGTTCGTAAAATTCTTAAAACAGCTGACAGCAAAACAGCATCTTCGCTTCCGCCCAATAAAAATAAATTATTTATCAAACAATCCAGAAAAAAATAGGTCCTTTTTCTCCACCCGTATTTTAGATACTGCCACAGATACCATGAGAGGACCTTGAAACAGGCAGCCAGCCTGACTGGGAAGATCCTTTATGTTTTCATTTCAGACATTAAAGATTTGCCTCATCTGCAGAAGAAAGAGGTTAAATATTATTTTGCCGTCATCTGACGATCACCGAACCACTTCTTCCACTGCCCGTGAATAGCGGCGAGTGCACCAAAACCTTTATCTGAGATAACAACCAGTTCCGATTTTTCTCTTAAAATATCGACTGGTTTCACCGTAATTTGAGAACCGACAGCGTCAACCTGATGCCAGCCCCCCTCGCTTAAAAGAACAAATCCCTTTATCCTCAAAGATCCAGGAAGCAAACCGTTGAGAAATTGCATAAAGCCCCTATGGTCAAAGGCCCCATCTGCAGTAACAACATGGGAAATCGGTCGATTGAAGGGCGTATTACAGCTTTCGCCGGATTCTTTACCTGTGGCGGCCTTAAAAGGTTTCTCCAGGAGGTCAAAATCCACCGCACCATGAGTCACCTCAACTCTCTCTGCCTCCGGATTAATCTCATACACTTTGTTCCGGACTGCTTCCAGTTCTCCTGCGGAGATCAAATCAACCTTGTTAATAACAATGAGACTGCTGGCAGCAACCTGCCGTTCCATGGCGGTCAGGATTTCAACATGATCCAGAAAATTGGCACCATCAACCAGGCATACAGCACCGTGGTAATCGTAGCTTCTGCCCTTTACCTTGCCGATAATACTGGTCAGAATCTGTTCGATATTGGAAGGATCAGCCATTCCTGAAGTTTCAACAAAGAGATATTCAATGGGCAGCTCAGAATAGGTGATTAATTCTGAGATAAAGGTTCCCTGCAGACAGCTGCAGAACACTGAACCATTATTTATCTCAACGACCTCAACTCCATTCTGGCGGAGGACCACACCGTCGATACTTATATTACCAAATTCGTTCATCAGAATACCAATTTTCCGATCCTGGTAATGTTCGATCAACCTCTTAAGTAAAGTAGTTTTTCCAGCGCCGAGGAACCCGGTAAGCAGATATAGTTTAATTCTCTGATCACTCATATGCATGCACCATAAGTAGACGTGTGGAGCCCGCCCTTTCTCTGAGAACAGGGCGGGCTCTGTTCTTCTTTATTTTATGCGCTCCTCAATAGCAGCAATCAACTCACTTTCAGAAGGAACAATATTGTCGAAAACCACCTCGTTATTAATCAGGATGGCGGGCAGTCTTTTCATTCCCAGATGCGCCATTCTCTGGATACCGGCCCGGGTTTTAATCAGTGATTCACGCCAGGTTATTCTACCTTCATATTCAGGCACAACCATCTTGACGGCTTCACACATATACTGACATGGCGGGCACCCCTCAGAGTCAAGGGTAACAACTTCTATAAAAACTTCGCCTGGCTTGATTTCGACATCATCAAAAACAGTCTCCTCTTCTTCTCTGAACTGGTTCTCTGATTCAAGGAGCTCCAGAGAAGACGGTTTGCCGTTAATGAGATTGGAGATAGCAATCAGATTGTTGACAGGGACCTCAAAAGGAATATCGCAGCCAGGACTGAGAACATAGCCAATACCCTGTCCAATCTCCAGTTCACGACGCGCTTCATCAACGTTCTCAATCGGAGATCCAAACATCATCACCGTGGTAAGCGGCAGATTCCCGCCATAGGAAACCTTGTATTTCTTTGCAATATCCATGGCATACTTGAGATCAACGTTTTCATCAAAAGCAATTCCGTCTGTCTCTGTCTGACACATCAGCTCAATATTTTTGGTCGCATCCCCACAACAGAAACTCGTCACTTTCCGTCCAAGATTACGGACAAAACGGTTAAGTTCAGTGGTTGGTCCTTTGACAAAACGATCAAAGTGCTTTGGTGCGATCTGTGAACTCATCGGATCAACACCGGCAATGACATCGACCCCGGCATCTACATACATTTTAGCCAGATCCATACAGACTTTATTGCAAAATTCCATCACTTCATCGACTTTTTCAACGTGCTTGATCATATCAGAGAACAGAGGAGTCCCCTTCAGATGAAGAGCCAGTGTGAAGGGGCCGCATATCAAACCATAAATTGCTATCTTATCTCCAAGTTCTGCAACAACCCTCCGGGCGGCTTCAAGGACAACGGGATATCGTCCGTCATCTGCCGTCGGCAATATCAAATCAGAGAGGGCCTTCTCCTGGAGTACGTGCCCTTTGACCGCAGGCGGGTTGTTTTTCGACCACTTCAGGGTACATCCCAGGGCCTCGGCCTCCATCTGCAGATCAAAGACAACCGGCAGGCCATCCGGTTCATAAAGTTCATATGCCTTAAGAATTCCTTCAACAATAAGGTCTGCACTTTTTAAATAGGTTTCCGCATCAACGCCAATCAGGTTTGCCGTCTGCACACCGGCATACGGAACCCAGGGAGTTCTGTCCACTTCTTCAAAACTTAACGTTTTTAATACACGTTCTTTTCCGTTCATTTCCGTCTCTCCACCATGATTTTTCTCATCCCTCAGGACGAAGCTGTTCAGTCAGGTCAGGATTAATTCCCCTGCTCTGGCCACTCTCACATCACTTATCTGCGGGCACTCCGTTATGCTGTTTCAACAGGGCAAACCTCACCTGTTGTGGCCAGCTGCCACTCTACCGAACAACCTCTGCTTCTTTTTTATTTCGGGAAATTATCTTCTTACAGGCCGTTATAGATTCGATCCCCATTTCTGCGTCATCATCGTGGAAGAGTATTTTTTAATCTTCCACTGAGGAATTTTGCATTTATTGCAGGTCGAAGCACACCATTTATTGCGCAACCATCTCGCCGACCGGGAATTCCGGGAATTCCAGACAGTAAACTTTTCCCCACAGTGTGTTGTCACCACAGCAATCTTCCCATTAACTTCAATGGATTTTACACCGTGGAGAACTCCTGCCCGGGACGGCCACAATTTTATTTTTTCGATTAATTTGAAAAACTGAACATTTTTATTGTAGTATTTCTTTTTTTTATCCTGATCATCTGTGAGCTGATCTTTGATCAGCTCGGTACCTGCTTTTCGAGCCATGACGTAACTCCTTTAGGGTTCCTTAAAACAGCTTGTATTTCGTTCATATTCGAAGCACAGGAGAAAAATTAGCGCAGGGATAACGTTAATATCGGAGTATAGCGCTTACCTCGACGTCTCGTTCCTCGCTTTGTCGGAGGATAAATTTAGCTGTAGCGAAGAAGACAGGCGAAAAACTGATTATTCAAGGGACCCTTTAATCAATCAAAACCGTATACAGCATGGTTGCCACACCGATCTCCAGAACATCGTGGACAAACCGGCCTGTTAACGCTTCCTCTACCTGCTCATCAAAGCCGAGTGGGACCCCTGGCGCGGCAATTATTGTCCGCTCTGTCACCGCCTGCAGAGGAATCACCTTTTCAGCAGGAGTCGCCTCAAGAATCAGATCACAGCGTTCCATCGCCTCCAGAATATTGCCTGCTGTCTGCACAGAAGGATACTGTGCCACAACCGCCCGGGTACGACTCAAATCAGGATCAAGAAGATGAACTCTGGCCCCCCGGCGGCACAAATATCCGACTGCGGCCTGTCCCACGGGGCCTGCTCCAAGAACCAGCACATCCCTTTTGTTGACCCCTCCGGACATCAGATCAAGAGCAGCGCCGTACCCATAGCCGGTTGCAGCGCTGTTCTCTGCCGTTACTCCAGAAGAAGGCCGCAGGGCCAAAAAATAATCGTCATCGGCGAGAAATATGACATCTGCTCTCTTTTCCACAGCTTCAGCCAGTCCCTGCAGGCTGGTCCTGTCAGTCACAAAACAGGAGGCCCCGAGAAACTCGACAATATTCTGGACAGCTCTGCTGAATCCAGAAATCACACCCTGGCCATAAGTAATTGGCACTGCGGCAACCCGCATTCCACGAAGCAGCCCATCAATCTTTCCACACTCCTTTTCAGTGGCATGAGCGGCAATTCCGGCCAGCCCGACACCAGCACGGTCACATAAAAGACGGTCATAAGCGGCGAGGGAAATCCCAAGCTGAGAAATGTCATTTTCTTTCAAGCGGGTCATCGTCAATTTTTCCTTCTCAGCCCACACATTCCAGAGGAGCCAGGATATGAGCTTCAACGGGCAACACTGGAGGCATATCTATACAGCGATCGATACCACAGGCATTACAGACAGTCGTTATTACCCGGTCACGCTTTTCACGTGCCTCCGTCAGTGTTTCACCTCTGTTAATAAGAGTCGCAACCCAGGACTCACTCTGTGTGGTGTAATTTGTCAGAGCCTCGTCAGCGCCAAAGAAATCACAATGCAAAGAGAGCGGTCCAGCGTCTGCCATAATATGTTCACCGCAGACAGCAAGGGACGACTGCTGCACCAGAATATGTTCAAAAACAACACTGCTTTTTTCTTTAACTGCTCCCTGCGGAGGCCTTTCAACTGCCCCGTTGTCCGCAAGCATCTCAATAAGATTCATTCCGCTTGCATGATAAACTGCAGTCGGTGTCTGACTCGGGATTCGAGCATCAATTTCAAGGACCTTCAGTTTTCCTCCGTGAAGAATAACTTCTACATCCATAATCCCATTGAGTTTGAGCGTTCTGGCAAGAGCTGTCGCAATATTGTGAAACTCGATCTCAAGTTCCGGCGACAGAAGCGCAGGGGCAAGAACCCGCTTGCAATCGTATCCCGCATCCATTTCCAGCTCAGTAATCTGAAAAGTCCGATAATGCCCTCTGCTGCCTATGACTTCGATAGAATAGGAGGGCCCCTGCAGGAATTCCTGTTTAACCCACTTTTCAGGATGGGGAACCGTCAGCAGCCACTGTTCAAATTGAGAAGATGTATGAAACAAATGCACACCTTTACTGCCACTCTCGCCTGACGGTTTCACCGTGATCGGGAAATCACAAAGCGGCCATGGCTGAGGCGCGGCAATACCAAGCTGCTCAAAAAGAGAGTCTGATCTAATTTTTGAAGAGGAGAGAAGATAAGCATCCCTGTCATAGACAAAACGGACACCCGCTCTGCCAGCACACTCCTCCGCAAAATTGAGCACATCTTTATCTTCAATTGCCGGAAGAACCAGATCCACCTGACCCATGAGCGACAGTAACGGTTCACGCTCCATCAGATCAAAAGAGAGGAACTCATCACAGATTCCTCGGGCGGGAGCCTGCGGATCCATGTCGACCACCACTGTGTGCCACCCGGCCTTCTTCGCAAGATAGGCAACCTCTACCCCCTGCAGCTTTCCTCCCAGAATTGCGACATTCATGCAGCCTCCTTCGTTTTCCAGCCTTCACGATGCTGTTCGAAACGTTTTAACCACGAAAGATAGAGTTCATTATCGGCAGGCTTCAGCCCCAGTCTGGAAAGCAGCGGCCGCACACCTTCCACTGTCCGATAACCTTCAGCAATATCCAGAGTGCTTTGAGAAACCCCCTGCAGTCCCGAGAGCGGCGGAATGATGGAGGTAACGATATTAGCCCCTGCGTCAAGCCGGTCATTAAGTCCCTGTATTCCTTCGACATCAAGCGATGCCGGAATACAACACACAGGGAACAAAATCCGCATCACGGCAATAAGATTCAACTCATAATGATTTGCTGTCTGCACTCTTGCCGCAAGAGGGGTCCCTGCCTGCGGCACAAAGGTCATGGCTCGAACCTGATCGGCACCAAGCTCCTGCATGACATGCATTGACTGCACGGCGTCTTCCAGCTTCTCCCCCACCCCGACAAGTAACCCCTCTTCAATCAACATTCCAATCTGACGGGCATACTCTTTTATCTCCCATCGTTCTTCATAACTCTGGTGAAGACGAAGCTTGTGGAACAGTTCATGATTGTGGGTTTCCTGATAACAGGCATACCAGGTGGCACCAGCCTCTTTCAGCTCCTTGAGAACCTCTTTCGGCACCACGCCAGGTGAAATCATAACGGGCAGTCCCGTGGCGTTTTTTACACGACGGACAATATCAACAAGCTGTTCATACCCCTTCTCACCCGCATTGAGATACGCCGGATCTTCACCCATGGTAAGGTCGATAAGATTCACTCCGGATTCAGCGAGAAACTTCGATGCCGTAACAATTTCCTCCGTGGTTTTGCGATACCGTTCACAGGTGGCATTGGACCGTCGATAAAGGCAAAAACTGCAGTCATTACGGCAGTAGGTCGAAAAATAGACAAAGCCATACAGGCCAACGAAATTATCGAAATACCGATGCCGCAGTGTCCGGGCTGTCTCAAAGAGAGCCTGCTGCCCTTCCCCACCGGAAATGTGCAGCAAAGCTGAAATTTCATCCGAGCTGAGAGTTTCTTCCTGCAGTGCTTTGTTAAATACCTTTCCCAGACTCTTCATAATTTTGATCCTTTCAGAATTATCCTGCCTGAATTCAAGTGATAAGTGAATAACTTCTTACTTCTACAGATTCAAACGAACACCATTGAAATAGGAGATACTTTTGCCAACGCTGCGAACATTCCGACTGCCTTCATGCACCATGGTCAACCGTTCAAGGCCAAAACCTATACCAACCCACGCCCCGGTCATTCCCCAGTTACCATCGAGAAAATGCGGCCCCATCGCTCCAGAACCAAGCTCCAGTTCCCCCTGCATGACATCAATGGTATCGCCGTAAACTACCGAATTCTCATGTTCGAGATGGACATCATTAATACCAGCTGCATCCATCACCAGTTGTGCATATTCCTCAAGTCGTCGGTGCCGATCACTTTCTTCAAGTCCCCATTCGACAAGATTCAGCATCGTGAATTCGTTCAAATGTCTGCTGCTCTGGGATTCTTTCCGAAAGCAGGACCCAATTTCAAAAATTTTGACGGGTTCCTTTCGCAGCCTCACCAGATCCTTAAGGAGAACGTAGAGATTGGGGGCCAGCATCGGCCGCAGACACCTCTTTTCATCAAGCCAGAAAACCTGTGAAGAGAGGGCATGCTCATCATCAATAGTCATTTTTGCGAGCATACTCTTAGGGAGAATCACCGGAGTAGTTACCTGGGTAAACCCTGCCTGAATAAGGACATCGGTAAGAATTGACTCCATTTGGCACAGGGCCGGGCGCCTGATTCCGTCCATGGTATCGTTCAGTTTCGTCTTTGCCTCGTCTGTCAAGAACCTTTCCTGCTTTTTGAAAGAGGCATCCCGTTCTGCTGTGGACGCAAATGTACTGTCGCTCATGTCTGGCAACCCGTTGAGATCCTGCAACCGTCTTTTCTGCAGTTCGCTCCAGGGAATATCTGTTGTCATTCAAACCTCCTCAATTCAACTCAATCTGCCAGACAATCGGCTT
The DNA here is from genome assembly GCA_023231425.1 of Desulforhopalus sp. Taxonomy (GTDB): domain Bacteria; phylum Desulfobacterota; class Desulfobulbia; order Desulfobulbales; family Desulfocapsaceae; genus Desulforhopalus. The sequence goes on from JALNVI010000066.1 coordinate 12,549, forward strand.
TTTCATTTTCACATGGGTATTTTTCATGCAGTTATGGCCGAGAAGAACTGGAGTTTTTCGATCTGCAACTACCTGCAGACTCTGGCCGTAGGTCTCAGCCCCGGGGACCTCAACCTTTATGGCCCTGCAAAAGCCCGCTTTTACAAAGCTCAGCGAACTCTGGCCGCAAAGATGCACAAGTCCTATACATGGAGCGCTTTCCAGCCTCCTGAGGATTCGATAACTGCTTCTTCCAACAACATCTTTATACAGGTCAAGACCGAAATACTGCATTGCCCCTGCGGGATCAGCATAAGACACCATCTCCGCTCCGCATTGAAAAGCGGCTGTAATGTATGTGACAAGGCTCTCTTCAATAATGGTCAGTGCCTGATCAAGAAACTGACGATTCTTTATGATGCTCTTAAAAATAATTGAGGAGTCAATGAGAAAACTCAGAATGGTGAATGGCCCTTCAACACCGAGGCAAACTTTTTTCTCCTGCTGCGTCATAATTTCGATACAGTTCAGCACTTCGTCAATCCGACCGGCTGTCAGATCCATGGAACGCAGATCGGCCAGCTGCTCAATTGCATTGAAGATAAATCGGGCACTTCCCGGAGCACTCCCGTCATCGGGAATATCAACGATTGCCCCGAAGGCTTCTGCCTCCACCGTTACACAAAAGGGAATTCGACAAAACACATCGTTATTCTGAGCAGCGCGGGCCATGCAGACCCTGGCCATCGATTCAGCCTTTGAGTGTGCACTGTGCGCGGTAATGCCAAGATCTTCAAGAAGCGAAAAAGGCAAATCTTCCGTCTCATCCCGGGTACAGGAAAAACAGGTTACAGCATCCATCTCACAACCTCCTGACCGATTGTTAAGGTTCTGCAACCGGAATTGCATCCAGCAAATGCTGGATATGGGGAAAACGATCTGTCCGATGGGGAAAAAACATGGCATCTGTAAAATGTTGGGTAAAATCAGGCTCTATCGCTGTTTCAACAAATTCGACAAAGGATGCTATGCGTGCGGCTTCCACACGCTCATTGACATCAAACATTGCCCGGATCGCACCTTCTCCTGCCGCATTGCCGACGACTTCCACACTCTCAACGGCACAATCAGGAAACATGCCAAGAACCAGAGCACTCTCTACGTTGACATAGCTGCCGAAGGCCCCGGCAAGGATAACTGAATCGAAATGTGAAATATCAAGACGGCGCATCAGAATCTTTATCCCGGCATAAAGCGCCGACTTCGCCAGCTGGATCGCTCTGATATCTTTCTGGGTTACGACAATATCCTGACCGGTAGAGGTCTCACTTTTCCGGACAAGCACATATTCGCATCTCCCTTTTTCATCAAGCCGGAGACGATCGCACTGTTGTTTTTTATCGAGGCGTCCATCTGCCAGAAGTAAACCGGATTTAAAGAGTTCAGCAGCAACATCAATAATTCCTGAACCGCAAATACCTTTTGCCTTTACTTCCCTGTCCTCTGCGCCACCAGTGATAATCTGGACAGTTGCTTCCTTTGTCACCGGATCAATCCAGACCCGTTCAATTGCACCCTCAGCAGCGCGCATGCCATGACTGATCTGCGCTCCTTCAAAAGCGGGTCCAGTGGCACAGGAAACAGACATCACCCGATGACCATCACTGACATTAATTTCCCCGTTTGTCCCGATATCGATAAGCAGCTGAATCTTGTTGCGGGAACAGAATTTTTCAGCCAGAAGAACCCCCACATTATCTGCGCCGACAAAACCTGCTTCTATCGGAAGGCTGTGGATATATGCCCCTCCGCTGATGACAATACCAAGCTCTCTGGCCTTCGTGTTCTGCGGGCTCCGACTGGCAGAGACAAAAGGTGAGGTACCAAGATAATCGGGGGTAATACCAAGAAAAATGTGATGCATGACCGTGTTAAAAACCACAGTGGCATCCACAATCAGAGCACGATCAATTTCAGAATCAGCACTCAGCCGGTCAATCAGAGTATTGATATCCGCATGTACTACATCCCCCAGTTTTGCCAGCCCATCATCATCCATCATGCACATGCTGACCCGGGACAAGACATCATCTCCATACTGGACCTGCGAATTCGTCAACGAGTTTTTCGCGACAATCTCACCGCTGCTCAGATCTCCGAGGAAACCGGCAATAGTGGTAGTACCAATGTCTATCGCCACCCCATAGAGCCGCTCAACTTTACCGGGAGCAATAAAAATGATTTCCGCGTCATTCCATATACCGACGGTGACCTTCCATCCTTGTTTACGGATCACGACCGGCAGCCGTTGCAGGACAGTAAGATCAAAAGATAAAGGCTGACCAACTCCCTGTTGCCGCAGAGCATCCAGCAAACGCATCTGATCATCGCGATTATCATCAATAGTCGCTCTGGTCATTTCGACCTGGTAAAGCCTGACTGCAGGACAGAGAGTACGCTCAGTCTTTCGACCATCTTCGAGAATAACCTGCGCGGATCTTCTGCTCTGCTCTGGAACAAATACGGCCAGATCACAGGTAACCCCGGTACAACAGGCCATCCGATACCCCTGATTAAGGAGTTCCTGGGACAGAAGTTTTTCTTCTTTTTCGTTTGGCTCCGGCAGAGCAAAAGAGGACGCTTCTCCGTGGTTTGTCAAAGGTTTCAACTGTACGATACATTTCCCACAAACCTGATTCCCACCACAGGGTGTCTCAATATCCACACCAAGATGCTGCGCAGCTGCAATCAGATCAGTTCGATCTTCGCATGTACCGCGACATCCATCCGGTTCAAAAATTATTGTATGTTGCATAGTCGCTCCAAACAATGGCGGAGAGTCCGGGAGTCGCACCCGGCTGCATGGATTTAGAGTCCACGTGATCCCTTCGATCCACCCTCCGTATGTTATTACCTCCTGACAGAGATTTGCAGTCAAAAACCCGTGTCAGCCCTGTCAGGAGGGAAGACCTGCACCTACCTTTTCTCCCAGTAATCGAGTCCAAGATCAGTCAGAATCTGCACTGCCTGATCATAAATCTCCATATACTCCTGACTCGGAACAAGATTTACAATGTCATAGCACTCCTCAAAGGGTTTCCC